>CAZUHM010000022.1:0-5114 GCA_964620575.1 uncultured Methanobacteriaceae archaeon
AATACACAAGAAGATTATGGAGAAATATCAAATAAATTACAAACAATGTTTGAATTAGATAAAAGTCCTGTTTCAGTAAAATTATACGAATATGAAGAAGAAGCAAGTGAAATTTTATCAAAATATGAAGGTAAAGACAGACATTGTGGATTTGTATACGAAGTAGCAAAAAACAAAGATGTATTCTACGTAACATATGATGAAATATCATGTCCAAACGGTGCAATAGCCTTAGGATTATTGGATGCAAAATTAATTGACGGAGTACCTAAAGTAGATCCAATCATGAAAGCAATAGGATATGCACCACTAGAAAAAAGTCCATTCAAACCTGATTCAATAGTAATGTATGTAAATCCAATTCAGGTAATGAAAATATCACAAATACTAAGACAAGCAACCGGAAAACGTCTACAAGCAGACTTTGGTGGAATTGCATCATTATGTGCTGATGTTGTAGCAAAACCATATCTGACTAACGAATCAAATGTAAGCTTTGCATGTAACGGATCAAGAGGATTCACAGATATCGATGACGGTGAATTGGTAATTGGTCTGACAATGGAAGATGTATTGAGTCTAGTAAACTACTAATTTTTTTCTATCTCTTTTTTTATTTCAAGATAATCATTATAATGATTAATATTTAACAATTCAAGACTACTGGCTTCTTTCAAAGCATAGAACTCAACACCATTTTTAATCATCTTACGTAATATCGGGTTAAGATTATCGTCCTCACTAAGAATATACTCATATAATAATCTGCCGTAACAACAGAAAGGCATTCCCAAACCTTC
The DNA here is from genome assembly GCA_964620575.1 of uncultured Methanobacteriaceae archaeon. Classification (GTDB taxonomy): domain Archaea; phylum Methanobacteriota; class Methanobacteria; order Methanobacteriales; family Methanobacteriaceae; genus Methanosphaera. The sequence goes on from CAZUHM010000022.1 coordinate 801, forward strand.
AGCAGTATCTAATTTTCCAACTTTTCTACGTCTTAAAATACTGATAGTATTCTTTGGATTAGGACTATTTTCTAAAGTCTTGATCATACGGTTAATTGTATTGCTGGTAAGGGTTGGCTGATCGGCTGCAGCAAACAGATAAAAGTTATCTTCATTATCCTTCAAAGCATTACCTAGTGTTCTGGACAATCCCACATCAGGATTTTCATTAATAACAATCTCCACATTATCAAGTAAGGAATATTCGTCTAAAACACTGTATATTTCATCCTTGAAATGACCTAAACAGATGATAATGTTGTCAATATCTGAATTTAATACTTGTTCAATAGTATGAACTAGTAAAGGTTTATCATTTATTTTTAACTTAAGCTTATGAACAGGCTTTTGACCCATCTTCTCAAAATCTTTAATCATTCTAGAATTTTTGCCGGCAGCGGTTATGATAGCATCCATGGATATCATCTCAAAAAGTAGTGTTAAAAAAAGGGTATTAAAAAAATAAATTGGGAGATTAAGATGTTGAATTATCAGAAGTGGAATTACTTTCTACATAAGTTGCATTATCCTTAAGTTCATAGATAATTGTATGAATAGCAGTGTCTCCACTATCTCCTTCAGTCCACATGACTATCTTGATAGGATAGTCTCCATTATTTGTGACTAAAACATCGATGGTTGGTAAATACTCATAAAGAATTGCCTCTTCAGCAGTAGACATACCAACAGGCAATGGATTACCTAATGCCAGAACTGCTTCCCTCAATGACCGGCCAGGAGGACATACTCCGTGTACTGCACTTCCAGAAGGTGCCTCTGATTCAGTAATTGAAGTGAAAGACACATTTTCTTTTCCGTGGGCAGATTCATGTGGTGGAATGATAGTGTTGTTCCATCCATTAGCAAATTCTTTTGCATTTGCTGCTCTTGTTTCTGTAGGATAACCTGCTAAGTATTCAACATAACTTAATCCAGTACTTACTTCTGTTTCAGTAGCATTATGTTCATAAACCAATACAGGACAGCCCGGCGTGTAGTTACGCATATAAGCATAAGCATCTTCACCGAAAAGATGTATGATATTTTCTTTTCCGTGAACAGCTGTTCTGTTATCATTGAATTTACCGAGATAGTAGTCAACAGTAATATTGTCATTGTCATCTGCTGTTTCAAACCATGATTTTAATGAAGCGGCTGAAACAAAATCAGTTGGAACAGTGTCATTATTTATGTCACTACCTGCAACAGTTTTAATAACTTCATTGTTGCGTACTAAATTGATAGAATCTCCTGATTTAACTGCATAAGTGTCTGAAAGTTTATAACCCCAGACCATCTGTTCAGTTTTTTCAACACGGATTTTACCATTTTTATCCATAATAACTTTACCGATACCGTCCATTTTACTGGAAATACGACCATCAGAGCCAATGTATGTATTTTTACTGATTACATCTTTTGGTGCTGCACAACTTATTAATGATGTAAATACAGTCAATACATTTCCCTGTACTAATGGTCTTATAATATTTAATGGATTTGAAGCTAAAGGCTCTTTACGTAAAGCTGCATTGTCAACAACTAGGTCTCCAGCCACTACTGTGGAACCATTTACAGCATTAATACTTTCAGATCCATTAAAAGAACCGGTATATGCATTACATAGTGCACCTGAAGCAAGAACTGTAAGGAATAAAATCCCAATTAATAAATAAGGACTTGTTAGTTTTGCCATTTACTTATTAACCTCTCAAGTTTTTGTTATTTAATAGTAAATTAATATTTATAATAAAAATGTTTTCTAATGATTTATTATTATGTACTATATTATGTCTATTATAATAAATAATATTTCTTATAATCATTTTTAAAAAAAGTCTTAAGAAAGATGATTATATTAGTTTAGAGGTTATTTCTGTTATTTTGGCTTGACCATTTCCACCAATGAAAATTTTCTTGTTATTATGGGTATTGACAAATTTGACAATGTCCTCAATATTTTTTATAATTCTCAAATCCTTGTCATAACCTAAATTATTAAGGTACTGGAAGTAATCATAAGTTGTATCATCTAAACCAGGGAATATGACTAATGTGTCCGGAGCATATTCCTTAATATAATCCAATATATTAAATCTACAGGTTTCATGTTTGCGCGGAGTTCCAATAATAACAGTATCAAATCTTTCTTCATCCATAACTGCTTTAAGAGCATCAACATTATCCGTTTTACCTGCAACAATCTCATTATCATGGTAATGAATTTTAATAGTTCTTCCTTCAACAGATTTAAAGGTTTCTAATGATTTAATAATGATTTTGTTTTTTATTCCCAATTCTAAACATGCAATACGTGCTGCTTCAGCATTCTGTAAATTGAAGGAACCAAACAAGTTCAACTCATGTTCATACTTATCAAATAGTAATGTTTTATCGCTTTTATCAACAATTTTCATCAGGTTTTCATCATTCTCGTTAAGAACAGCAATCTTGTTGGTAATGAATTCTCCAACTTCTTCAGAATAATGCTCAATGCTGCCATGAACATCCATATGGTCATAACCGATATTGGTTGTGACAACCAAATCAATATCAAACACATATTCACAAAACTTAAGAGTCATATCACAAACTTCTATAACCATATAATCATATTCCTCATCATTGGCCTGGAGAAGTAATTCATTATAACCAGAGAAACCTCCTCCACCGTTACCTCCAAGAACAACTTTATATCCTGCATTTTTTAGGATGTGGTAAATCATGTGGCTGGTTGTGGTTTTTCCATTAGTACCTGTAACTGCAATGGTTTTAATATCTTTATGCTTGGTAAAAACATCTGAAAGAAATATTCCTCTCTCTTTAACTTTGGAACAAATGTCTTTAGTGAACAAACTAGGGCTGATGGATACGGCATCTGATTTAAGTATCTTATCTAGGTTGTGACTTCCAATTTCCAAGTCTAACAATTCTTTATCAACAGAGCTTTCATTTAAAATATGTAAATCAATTTTTCTATTAATATCGGATGAATAAACATTATAATTTCTTTTAAGGAAAGCTATCGTCGCTTGTTGTCCTTCAACACCCAAACCCACAACACTTATATTCATCATAAGAACTCCTTTTATTGGTATGTAGTATTTTTGAAGTTGTTACTATTTACATTTTTTTAGATAATGTTCTCACAGAAAGGTCACCTTTTAAATATATTAATAATGATAATAATTATCAATGATATAAAAGTTCATAATTAAGAATTATTATTATAATAAGAAAAACATCTAACAATAGTTATTTTCCAATTAATCAGATAGAAGGGAGTTTTGGTTAGAATGAAAAATTTGACAAAAGATATACTTAAAAAAATCAATGAAGTTAAACAACCAATAAAAATAATGCACGTATGCGGTTCACACGAACATACAATCATGTACAATGGTATAAGATCAATGTTACCTCCGGAAGTGGAAATTGTAGCAGGACCTGGATGTCCAGTATGTGTAGTGCCATCCAGAGAAATAGATGAATGTGTAGCACTGGCAGAACAGGGAGTAACAGTTACAATATTCGGAGACATGCTAAGAGTACCTGGTACTGAAAAATCATTAGCAGATGCAAAAGCAGAAGGAGCTGATGTAAGAATTGTATATGGTATAGGAAATGCAGTGGATTTGGCAAATGAAATAGATAACGATGTAGTGTTTATGTCAGCAGGTTTTGAAACAACAGCACCAACCACCGCAAGTGAAATGCTAAACAATCCTCCGGAAAACTTTTCAGTATTGAGCAGTCACAGACTTATTCCACCAACATTAGATTTCCTTGTGCATGACGAAGTAAAACTGGATGGTCTGATAGAACCTGGACACGTATGCACAATCATAGGAACAAAACCATTTAACTTCTTATCAGAAGACTATGGAATACCACAGGCTGTTGCAGGATTCAACCCGCTGGATATATTATATGCAATATACCTCATATTAAAACAGAAAAAAGAAGACAATCCAAGAGTACAAAATGAATACAAACGTGCAGTAAGGGAAGAAGGTAACGTAAAAGCAATAGCTGCAATGGAAGAAGTATTTGAAGTAACCACAAAAGAATGGAGAGGTTTCCCAGAAATACCAAACTCTATCTATGAATTAAAACCAGAATTTGATGACCACAATGCAAGAAAAAAATATGACATGGAATTACCTGACTCACAGAACGTACCACAGGGATGTATCTGCGGACCAATCCTAAGGGGAATGGCAAGACCTGAAGACTGTAAACTTTTCAGAGGTGAATGTAACCCATTACACCCAA
>CAZUHM010000022.1:5147-20932 GCA_964620575.1 uncultured Methanobacteriaceae archaeon
TTATAGATATTCAAAAATGGATGATTAATAACGTCGAGTTGATATAATGGATTATATAGTTGAATATATACTCAAAAAACTTTCTGATAAGGTTGATTACTCAGAGGTATACCTGGATCACCAGAAAGCTACTGAAATCTCATCACTGAACGATGAAGTAAACTATGCAAAAGAAGAGGACATTACTGGAGTAGGTGTACGGGTAATAAATAATCAACAACAGGGATTCTCATATACTACAAACATTAACAGAATCGATGAAGTGATAGAACAAGCAATAAAAAATTCTAAACTAAATAATCCTGATGAAAATGTTGCAATAATTGAAAAACCTGAAGGATACAAAAAAGTTGCAGGGTTATATGATAAGGAAATTGAAGAAGTAACACTTCAAGAAGCAATACAAACATGCAATGACCTGATTGCAATGGTAAAGGAAGAAGACTGTCATCCAACATCAGTAGAATATGAGGTAAGTGTTGGAAAAACAATAATAGCTAATTCCAATGGAGTATTTGCTAGTGAAGAACAAACAGGTTGTGGAACATCAGTATCAGTAAATGCCGAAGATGAGGATGGATTTTCAAGTGCATATGCATATGACATAGGTCATGATAAAACACTGGATCTGGAAAGAATAGTGAAAGAATCCACAGACCTGGCCAAAAATTCAAGAGGTGGACAAACAACAGAAACAAGAACAACTACAGTAGTACTGGACTACTTCGCAATATCTTCATTATTATCAACATTCCTGTCAGCATTAAGCAGTGAAAACACTCAAAGGGGCAGATCATACTTCCAGGATAAAATGGGAGAAAGTGTAGCATCAGAATCATTTTCATTATATGATGATGGAACTATTGAAGGAGCAACACGTTCCTCTAAATTTGATGATGAAGGAACACCATCTCAAAAAACTGAATTAATTAAGGATGGAATTCTTAAAAGCTTCATATATGATACATATCATGCAAACAAGGACAAAGAAGATGTATCAACAACATCAAATGCATCACGTGCAGGATATAGTTCAATTCCAACTGTAGGATTTAATAACATTAATCTTGAATTCAAAGACATCACTTCAATCACTGACATAACTGATGGAATAACAGTAAATAGTGTCATGGGAGCACATACAGCAAATCCGATAACTGGAGACTTTTCAGTAGAAGCAAGAAATGCCTTTGAAATAAAAAACGGTGAAAAAACTAATCCAATCAAGAAAGCAATGATTTCTGGAAACATATTTGAAATAATGAAATCAGCATCAGCTTTATCCAGTCAAACAAGACAAGTAGGTGCTTTAATCACTCCAAAAGTTGTATCAAAAAATATCAGAGTGATTGCATAAACTTTATTATAAAACCTTTAAAATTAATTTTTTCTTCAATTTTTTCCTTTTTTTTATTTAATTCTACTTTTTTATTTTTTATACTTTTTTTTAAAATTAATATTAGGATTTAAATAATATAATGAATATATTATTAATTAATATAAAAATCTAATATGTAATATAATAGGATATTCTAAGTTCAGGGTATTAAATTTTTTATTAAATTTTATTCATACTTATTAGTAATTATTTAAAAAAATGAAGGAGTAAAGTTAATGTTTTGTAAAAAATGTGGGTCAGAATTAACTACTAATGATAAAACATGCCCAAAATGTGGGACAAGTGTGAACGATAAATTCGCTACAGAAGAATACGATCCTTTACTAGCATTAGATAAGGAAAACATAGAAGATAATGTTATTTGGCAAGAAGCACCACCAGAAGTGGATACAATAATAATAAACACTGCTAAAAAAGACAAAGAATTTGAAACAGGAGTTGGTGAGCCAATGTTTGACGGACAACCTGATAAAAATGAAAAAGACGAAAAAAATCTGAAAGATAACGTTGCACAAGGTTTAAGAGCAGCTAAAGCAACAATTTCAAATCCGATTAAACCTAGAAGAAGAGTTAAACCACAAACAACAGCACCAAAATCAGACAATACTTTGGAAGAAGTAATCATACCTGAAACATCATCCACACAACAAGAGGTAACAGATAATCTTGATGAATTTGATGAACCTATAGTTGAAAGTATTTTCGAAGAAAAAGAAGAGGCTGTTGAAACACCAGTGGAAACACCTGTTCAAGAAACAGTAACAGAAACAGTAACTGAAGCTGTAGCACCAACAGTAACAGAAACTGTCGTTGAAGAACCGGTTCAGCAAGTAGTTGAAGAAGTTCCTGTTGCTGAAGAAATTGTTATGACACAAACAACCGATTCCACTATTGAAGATGAAGAAGTGGTAGATTTATTTGATGATTTCGTAGTTGATGATTCTTTCGGAATTATAGATGAATCACCTGATATAATTGAGGAAGAACCTGCAATTATTGAGGAAGAACCAGAAATAATTGAAGAAACAGTTGAAACTCCTGTTTCCCAAGAAGTTCCTGTAACAGAAACAGTAGAAACACCAACAGTTGCTGAAAAAACAATAGAAACAGTAACAGAAGCTCCAGCAGAAGAAGTTATAACAGAAGATGTTGTTGTTGAAGCACCAGTTGAAGAAGTAACTCCAACACAGGAAGTTGTCACAGAAGCTCCTATGGAAGATGTCATCATAGAACCATTCGTTGACAATGAAATAACTCCAGAGGAAGCATTATTTGATGAACCTTTAGTTGAGGATATGGTGGACAATACTGTTGAACCGGCAACTCCAAGACCGGAACCATCCATTGAAAGATTAATTGAAGAAACTCCTGAAAGTGTTCTAATTGAAGAAGTTCCTGCTGAAGAAGAAACTGTAGAAGTTGAAGGAGATGTCACCAGTATTGAAGAAGTCGCCGAATTTGAAGAAGTTGAAAATATTGCAGAATTTGAAGAATCTGTTGTTTCAGCAGGTGGTATTGAAGCTCCTGAAACAGGTTATCATCAGGAAACAATTCCAAAAGTAAATAAAGAAGTTGTTGAGACGGTTCAAACCACACAAGAACAATCTCAAAAATCCACAATCGAAAAAATAGTACCAACATCAGGAGTGTCTATGGCAGGATCTGCAGTAGCAGGTGCAGCAGAAAGAGCTAAAAACAATTTTTCAACAGATTCTGATAATGTATCTAATCTTTTACATGAAAAATCAGTAATTCGGAAAGATGAGGACTCAATACTTAACTCAATGGATGATACTAAATATGAAGCAGACTTCACATCCAGAGATGTTGATAGAGATCAGGATATCAAATCTAAATTCAACACCACACTGGATGATGAAGATGAAATATTGGATGTTGATGAGAACATTAATTCTTTAACAAGTAAAATAACAACAGTATTGATTATAGTTTTAATATTAATTATTGCAGTTGTTGTAGCAACATTTATAATGCAACATATTGGTTTATAAACTAGAAAAATCTCATCTTCTCCACACTATTTTTTTTTTAAAATATTTATACGATTTATTCATATATAATATACTATGATACTACGGGAAAAACGACAAGATTTTGGACGAATTAATGAAATAGTTCGTGTATTGATTAAGCACGGTTTTGAATCAATTACTAGTTATATATCTAATAAAAACTATAAATTACCATTATCTTATAAAAATATTCAAGAAGAAATTCCAAATAATCCTGCAGAACAATTCCGTTATGTTTTAGAGGATTTGGGACCTACTTTTATTAAATTTGGTCAGACCCTAAGTACTTATCCCGAATTAATAGGTTTTGAATTAGCAGAAGAATTATCATTATTACAAGAATCTGCTCCCGTGGATGACTATGAAACAGTAAAAGAAATCATAGAAACAGAATTCTCAAAGCCAATAGATGAAATATTCGATGAATTCAGTAAAGAACCAATAGCTTCTGCAAGTATAGGTCAAGTACATACAGCATTTTTAAATAATAAATTTGTTGCAGTAAAGGTACAACATCCAAATATCGAAAAAACAGTAAGCAGTGATATTAGGATTATGAATATAATTGCTAACAGGTTGGATAACCGTTTAGATATGGCAAAAGCATATAATCTGCCCGGATTAGTTGACGTGTTTGAAAGAGACATTAAAAAAGAATTGGATTATAATTTTGAAGCTATGAATGCAATTCATTTAAATGATATCCTGAAAAGGGATGAAGTTTACGTTCCGGAAGTATACCTTGAATATACAACAGAAAAAGTATTGACAATGGAATATGTAGAAGGAGTAAGTCTAAATACAGTTATTCGTTCTGATGATGACAAATATGATAAAACAAAAATAGCATTAACTGGTGCTGACTCCTATTTTAAACAAATTCTGGTTCATGGATTCTATCATGCAGATCCTCATCCTGGAAATATTTTTGTCGTAGAGGACAGTACTGTTGCATTTGTGGACTTTGGAATGATGGGTCATCTGGATGATGATTTACGTGAAGACTTGGCAAAACTGTTCATCTTCATTACTGAAGGCGATGCAAAACTGTTGACAAAACAGTTAATGTACATGGGTATTGTTGAAGATTCCGAAGACTATAAACAGATAGAATATGAAGTAATGAGGTTACTGGACAGATACTATAATGTACAATTTAATGACGTATCTGGAGTACTGAGAGGATTAATTGAGGATGACCTGCTAAATGAATATGGTGTTGTTCTTCCCCGTGATTTGATGATGGTTATCAGAACAATTTCAATGATTGATGATGTAGGAAAAGAATTGAATCCTGATTTTAACACTACAGAGATTATTAGACCATATGCTCTTAGAATGTTAGTAGAAACAGTTAAACCTAAGAGATTGTTTTCAAAAACATCATCAGTAATGATGGATGTGGAACATTTGGGTAAAAAACTACCTGACTCCCTGTTAAACTTCTTTAACGTTGTTGAAGACGGACATTTAAATATTGCTATAGCTAATGAGGAAATAGATAGGATAAATGTTATAGTTTCACGTATAGTAAATGAACTGGTTTTAACAATAATCATTGCAGCACTGCTTATGGGTTCATCATTGATTATGAATATTGAGGTTGGAATGCGTATACTGGGATATCCTGTACTTGGATTCGTAGGTTTTACTGTCAGTGCAATATTCGGTATAATTCTTATTATAATGATTGTACGTGGTGGAAACTACTGATTAATTTACCACAATAACTTTTTTTTTAAATTTAATAAAAATAAATAATAATTTTTTGGGGAGATTATTAGAAGAAACTATCCAAACTGGTTTGTTTCTCATTATTCATTATCTGTTCTTCAGAATATCCAATAGATTCTAAAATACGTAATGTTGCAGGCAATACCTGATTTTGAATATAGTACTCAGGATCATATTCCTTATTACCTATAAGTTCTATTGGTTCTGCACGTCTACTAATAGGTTCATTGCCTTTAGTGATAACATAACGAATTATAGAACCACTTGTTACCTTTTGCCCATTTAATCTTAGTTTTTCAGCAGCAATAACATGTGGTGCAATTTGCTTATAGTTTTCAGGTTTTTTAGTTAATTTAGTATGTATAACTAAATCTTCATTATCTACCTTGCCACTATTAAGACGTTTAATAACATCTTTCACAATTTTTTTAGCTTTTTTAGGGGAAGCATCCTTGAGAATAGCTTCTAACACATCATGCTGAGTGTTTTTAGCAACTGGAGCCCAATCCCTACGAACAAGTTCCAACCCTTTAACGGTTATTTCACCATCATCAATAACAGCATATCTTTTTTTAGAAACAAAGAATCCTCTGTCATAGTAACCTTCCAGTTCTAACTCCATATCATCAGGAAGATCATGGTTGATGGAGCTAAGTAGCTCCGTTACCTGTTCTTCAATTTTTTTTGGAATGCTCATTCGATTAATACACCGTTTACGATTCCTTTTTGACCTGGTCTTGAAGTAATTTTAACTTTACCGATTTCAGTTTCTACAACTGCACCTTTTGTAACAATGTTTCTTCTTACAAAGTGAGTGTTAGCAGAGTTTTCGAGTACGGTAATGATTTCAACATTTTTGCTGGAGTTGTCTTTAGGGTCAATAACGTTGATTCTGTTTGTAACGGTAGCTCTGGTTTTAGTACCATTTCCTCTCACAACAATTTCTTTTTTAACTTCTTCACCGATTCTGGTATCTGCTGGTGTTCTACCAAACTCAGCATTTCTTTTATTTCTGTTTCTTCTGGATCTAGCTCCAGTTGGTCTTCTTAATGAACTTCCTTGCCAAATAGCCATATTTTCACCTCTAATTTTGTTCCATGTCTATTACATGTGTTAATTAATAATTTATATAAAAATCCGCATAATACCCGTTAAATAATCAGATTTTAACCATATTTGGTTATTTTTTTGAGCATTATTATAGTATATACTATTTTACAATAATGTTATAATATATCATTAATTTAATATTTATATTTTTGGTAGTTGAATGTTACAACAATCATTTAAAAAATAGTAAAAATTAAGAAAAAAAATGATGATTGTAAATGAATTATAGTAATAAAAGTCTTATGACATTTTTTGACCATATCTGTGTCTATGTCTGCTTTTATGAGTATCATTAGATAATATTGAGTCAATTATGTTACTTTTGTTGGATTTTCTAATTGAACCATTACCTCTCATGATCGGATTTAAATTCAATACTCCTGAGATTAACCCATAATCCTTTTCTAACTTCCCTACTAATTTAACTCCTTTCGAAATAGTATCCATTGTAGAATTTGATTTAGGTTTTACTCTTTGAGAACTGATTTTGTATTTTTTAATCACATTATTTGATTTATTGAGTGAACTTTTCCTGATAAAGTTCTGAGCTCTAACAGCATCATAATGCTTTCTTTTTTCATCATCAGATAATACCATATATGCTTCATTAATCTTTCTAAATTTTTTTTCAGCATTAGGATTCTTATTCGTATCTGGATGATATTTCAAAGCTAACCTTTTATAAGCTTTTTTAATATCTTGTTTATCAGAATATATACGAACACCTAATATTTTATAGTAGTCTGTGTTATAATTCATTTTTTCTTTCCCCTAACATATTTCAATAAAAATGCTTATAACTAATATTTATTTTTTCTCTAGTAATATTTTATAATATCATTATATTAGTAACTTGTCTTATTATTTTAAATTACAATCAAAAATATTTTAAAGATTTTAATATATGCTCTGGCTAAAAAAATTTTAAAAGACTTTTAAATATTATGAATAACATACATTATACCAATATAAATTAAGAAAATAGAAGGTTGTATTAAATGGCATATAACGATGATAAAATAAATATGGTTCATGGTGCTGGTGGAGAAGTAATGCAGGGCATGATTTCTGATATAATCCTAGGAAATCTAAGTAAAACTAGTGTAAACGGTGGAATAGGATTGGAAGCATTAGATGATAGTGCAACAATACCATTGGATGATGACCATGTGGTAGTAACAACAATTGATGCACACACAGTTCAACCATTATTCTTCCCCGGAGGAGATATAGGAAGAATATCTGCAGCAGGTACATTAAATGATATTTCTGTAATGGGAGTAAAACCCGTATCCCTAAGTAATGCAATGGTAATAAGTGAAGGATTCGAACGTTCCGACTTAGAAAAGATTATAAAATCAATGAATGACACATGTGAAGAAGTCGGAGCAGCAATTATTACTGGAGACACAAAAGTTATAGACAGCGATAAGCTTGACAGCATGATAATAACAACAGCAGGTATTGGTATAGGTAAAAAAGAAGATATCGTAAGAGATTCAGGACTCGAAGTTGGAGATAAGATTATAATAACAGGTAGTGTTGGAGATCACGGAATGGCAATCATGTCCAAAAGAGAAGGATTCGGATATGAAACTGAATTAAAATCTGATGTAGCACCGGTATGGGGAATGGTAGAAGCAGCAAAAGAATATGGAACGATCACTGCAATGAAAGACCCAACACGTGGAGGAATTGCAAATGCATTAAACGAAATGGCAACAAAAGCTTCAGTAGGAATGCGTTTGGATGAAGAAAGAATTCCTGTAAAATCAGAAGTTGAAGCAGTTTCTGACATGCTCGGAATAGATCCATTTGAAGTGGCAAACGAAGGAAAAATTGACATGGGTGTAAAAGCAGACGATGCAGAAGACATGTTACAGGCAATAAGAAAAACAAAATATGGTAAAGATGCAGAAATCATTGGAGAAGTAACAGAAGGTAAAAGAGTTATCATGGAAACACTTATTGGTGGAGAAAGATTAATTGAACCTCCTATTGCAGATCCAGTGCCAAGAGTGTGTTAAGAGGTAAATTATGGAACATTTCACATCAAGACTTAAAGCATTGATAATTGATGCAATAGTGGTAACATTATTCTCAGCTTTGGTAAATAATATACTCTACATAATATTGTCAATAGTCAATAATCAATTTCTACTATCAATCTATCCATCAGTAGTTTTAATAGTAGTTACAATGCTTTATTTCACAATATTCGAAGCAAAAACTAATAAAACATTAGGTAAAAGAGTTACACACCTATATGTTTCAGATGAAGAAGGATACATGAGCTACAGGAAAGCTTTCGTAAGAAATTTAACAAAAATCTACTGGGTACCATTAATATTCGATGTATTAATTGGAAAAATATTTAACTATCCATCAAGACTATTTGATAAATTAGCAGGAACCGATGTTTATTCTGATATTGAATTAGAACAAGTATAATAGGGGTAATATATTGTTAGATATAAAATTATTTCGGGAAGAACCAGATATAGTATTCGAATCAGAGAAAAAAAGATTTAGAGAAACAACAAATGCTGAGAAAGTAATAGAATATGATACTTTATGGAGAGAAGGACTTAAAAAATTAAATGATTTACGTTCTGAAAAAAATAAATTATCAAAATCATTCAAACAGGCAAAAAAAGATGGAAACATCCAGGAAGTTGTTGCTAAATCAAAAGCAGTAGCTAATGAAATAAAGGAACTTGAACCAAAAATAGATGAATACATTACTTTAAGGGATGAATACAGATATAAGGTTGGAAACATCATAGATGATGAAGTACCAATATCTGACACAGAAGATGACAATGCAATAATTAAAAAAGAGGGTACAATTCCCTCATTTGATTTCACACCATTAAATCATGTGGATTTAATTGAAAAAATTGATGGTGCGGATACAGAAACAGCAGGTAGTATTGCAGGTTCCAGATTTTATTATTTAAAACAGGACATATTGTTTTTGAACTTGGCATTAATACAATTTGCATTAAACGAATTGACAGATAAGGGATACACACCATTACAGACCCCTTTCTTCATAAAAAGTGAAGTAGCATCTGAAACATCAGAACTTGGAGAATTCGAAGAAACATTATATAAAGTCGAGAATGAAGACTTATACTTAATTGCTACAGCAGAACAAACATTAGCTGCTTTACATAGGGATGAAATAATAGATAATGAAGACTTACCATTACGTTACTGTGCATTATCCACATGTTTTAGAAAAGAAGCAGGTTCTCACGGAAAAGACACATTGGGAATATTCCGTGTACATCAATTTGAAAAAGTTGAACAATTCATATTTTCTACACCAGAAGAATCAGTTAATGAACATAAAAAACTTTTAGAAGTAACCGAAGACATATATAAAAAACTTGGAATACCATATAGGGTTGTTTCAATAGTATCTTCTGCTCTAAATGATAATGCTGCAATGAAATACGACCTTGAAGCATGGTTCCCTGGTTCAGAAACCTATCGTGAATTGGTCTCATGTACAAATTGTAAAGATTATCAGGCACGTAAAACTAAAACTCGTGTGGGTAAATCAGGTGCTAGTGATTCAAGAATGTTACACACATTAAACAGTACTGCTATAGCTACAGAAAGGACAATTTGTTGCATACTGGAAAACTATCAGCAGGAAGATGGAAGTATCAAAGTTCCTGAGGTATTGGTACCATACATGAATGGTAAAACACTAATTGAAGCTAAAAACTAGTTTCAATCTTTTAATCTTTTTTTTAATAGTTTTTATTTATTTATCTTCTTTTTTTTAAGGATTATTTGCTTTTTTCACATTATTATACTATTTTTGTAAAAGATACTTAAATTTAACAAATATTTATATTAAGAAATAACATATCTTATATATAATATAGTGTTATAAGATAATAATTCATACTCATAATTTTTTCAAAGTATCAATTATTCATTATTCTAGTAATCAACAAAGGTGGTCAATATGGAAATAAGAGAGATCATGACTGAGGAAGTACAAGCAGGATCAGTGCCGGGTTCAGTTCAAACAGTTTATGAGATTTTTCGTGATAAAAAATTATCAGGTATACCTATTGTAAAAAAACAAACTGGTGAATTAGTAGGAGTATTAACTCGTTCTGATTTAATTAAAAATCCTGATGAAGATCAAATAGCAATGATTATGACAAGAAATCCAATAACTGCAGCACCAGATGAGGATGTAATTTCTGTAGTTCATAAAATGATTCATAACAATATTAGAAGAATTCCTATAACTGACGAAAATAGGTTGGTTGGAATTGTAACTTCATCAGACATAATTAACAAAGCATTATGGCAAATAAACAATACTGAACCAGTAGAAAAATATATGGTTCGTAACATTCCAACAGTATGGGATAAAACTCCTTTATCCGTCGCATATTCTATTTCACACAACTTTGATTTTAAATCAGTAATAGCATTAAATGATGAAAGTAAAGCATCAGGTATTTTAACAGAAACAGACTTTATTAATGAAAGTAGAATTGTTGAGGAACAGGAAATACACAACAGTTCTGTAAGTACTGAAGGAGATAAATGGACTTGGAATAGTCAAAGTGTGATGTACATCTTAAAAAACAAGCTCAAATTCTCAGATAAATTAGTTAAAGACGTATCAGGAGAAAAACTTATATCAGTTACACGTAAAACATCTGTAAAAGAATGTGCAAACATTTTGAAAAAGAATAATATAGAACAAGTTCCAGTATTAAACATGTCTGACGAACCAATAGGTTTAATCAGAGCAAGTGACTTAATGAGGGCTATGATAGAATAAGTAAGATATAAATCTTACTTAACTTATTTTTCGATAAAACTTATAATACTATTTATATTCTAAACCAGCATTCTCTTGGAGAATCATCTAATTTTTATTATTTATTATTAGATAACTGTATCTAATCACTATCTTCAATTAAATTTTTAATGTATTCAACAACTTCCCGTGCATCCCTGTTTTTAACATCATAATCCTTTGAATTGATATAATCAATCAATATCCTCTTATCTTCATCAGATAATGAGGATGTCTTAATTACATAATTAAAGGAACGTCTAGGATAATATGTTTCTTTAGCGATTGACAACAATTCCTCACATTCTTCCTGTGAAATTACATTATCCTCAACTGCAAATTCAAAATTATACTTCATATTAATCCAGGGTTCGGAAACCTGTTCAAGAGTTTCCGGGTTAAGACTCACAGCAACATCATCATCATCAACAATAACACCATTCTTATAGTCCTCAAAAATCTTTCCGACACCAATCATACCAAAAGGATATAGCTCACAGGCACGTAAAGCACCCATACTGGAACCGCCAACAACAGTAATTCCACGTTTTAAGGCTTCAAGAATTTCCTTATGGCTTACTGCAGGGCTCTGATGAAAAACACCATCAATAATGCCAATCACTTCAAGGTCACTTTTTCTTTCAAGTAAATCATAAATATCTCCCCTTTTAACCGGTGGGAGGTATTCTGCATCAAAAATCTCTCTTGCATCCTCAAAAGATAAAGATAAACCGGTATAAATAACAATGCTCATACGTATTCACCTAAGAGTTCATTATGTAAACTAATTAGCATATCAATGGATTCCTGTTTCATATTCTTTTTGGTCCATTTTTCTATAACAAAACTTAAATCAACCTTTGTGACGCCATGAACAAGATTATCTGCATGTGCAACAATTTTTTCCTCTAATGTTGATGGAATATAGTTTCTGCTGGGAAGACCCAGTAATTCAGCTTCACCTGCTGTGATACCTGCACCCACATGACGTTCAGTTATCAGGCAAATTCTTTCATCAACACCTAAATCTCTAAGTAAGTCTGCACCAAGATAAGCATGTTCTATACCATTAGTAATTGTACGGCCAACATCATGTAACATACAACCGGCATTAACAAGATCCAAATCAACATCAGAATAGTATTTTGTAATGTCTTTTGATCTTTCATAAACCACTTTGCAATGGTCAATAATATAATCTGAACATTCAAGCTTGGCGTATACATCTTCGATTAAATAATCTACATCATTCATCGTATACCTCCAAAATATCATTAAAAATAGTAAATAAAAGAGGGGGGATTATTATTCATTAACAATATAATAAGATTCTAAATTCTTTAATTCATCAATAACATCACTGTTATCTTTGAATTCCAATTTTTCATTACATCGTGGACACATAAACTGGAAATCCGTTGCTTCATCAAATGGGTATCTGCAACCATTAGGACATACAAAGAACATGTTGTTTTCTTCAAATTCTAATGAATCCTTGATTTCCTTGTTATGATGATTATATTGTTCTTCAAGAAGTTGTGCTGCTTTTCTAGAATCAAATCTCCAGTAATAGGTGAACCATTGGGTTTCCGGATCTTTTTTTCTAGTGTAATTTGCCATACCAACATCATATAATTTGTATAATATTTTTCTAACAAAATTTAGTTTAATACCAGTAGCTTCTGCTATCTGTTCATCAGTAACTTCAGCAGTAAACAGGCAGTCCAATATTTTTTCGCTAGTATCAGCATCATGTGTAACTTCAGATGCTAATCTCTTAACATTGTGTTCATTCAGAAACTTAGAATCATAATCAAAATTATATATAATTTTTTTTCTAGCCATTATATCTCTCTTATATCATTCTCTACAATCACTTGCGAGTTTATTCTATTTCTACTTAAATTGTGTATATTTGTCTTATTGCTGTAGTCTGTGTAATCAATGGTTAACAAAATTTAAGTTATCTTCTTTCTGGAATTAGTATAATTTTACATTAAATTATTTTTTATTAGATATATAATATGTTATTATATTACTCATATTATAAATATTATTGCTTTCTATTAATAAATCTCAATAAAAGGTTAACTGACATTCTTTTTAATATAAATTAAATATTTTACTTTTTACTAAACAAAACTGGAATAATTATTAAAAACAATAAATATAACAAAGTCAATCAGAAAATACCCTAATAATTATGATTATATAAGTTAACAATTATCTTTTACAATTATTGTAATCGGAGAATAACAGCGGGAACATGACATTTGCTCTTCAGCATTTCCACACTCACTCCACTGACATCTGAATCAAATGAATTCTGCATATCATAAACAGTTTCAAAGAAATCATCACTACTTTCTTTCTGACAGTCTTCACACAAATTTGCAAAATTTATCAGTTCATCCAAGTCCATATTCACGCTACTTGCCAGTGGAGTTGCACCAATCTTCTTGGAAAAAGCTCTTAAAAAATATCCAAAAATACCAGTATCGTTCCGGATACTCTTAATCGAATGGGGGAGTGTGGTAAAATAAGTGCTTCCTATTTTGTATACAGGATCGGTGTCAATTATTACAACTTCCACATGCTTTCCGGATAAATCATAAATTAAGTCCTTTATAATACGTGCACTTTTATCCGGATTCTCAGGCAGTAAAGAAACATAACTGCCCGGAACATTACTTAAATCCACACCAGCCTCGGCAGTAGGTTGAAGTGCATGCTTCAAACCATACCTATTTAAAATGAATTCTTTATGATAACGGGCTTCAATAGGCATATGTCTAAGGTTATTTGTAGTTCTTTTACTGTAACCCAAGAGGGGACAAAGAATATATCCCCATAAATATTTGCTCCAAAGCTCTGTAATCATATAACTGATGAAACCGTAATTATATTCACTCTCATCAACAAGATTACCTTCAACAGTGGAAACGGGAGTTTCGCTGATAAAAACAATATCCTCATCTTCACAACAGGATATAATTGCAGAAACTAAATTAGAATAACCTTCATCTGGCTTGAAATATCCTGTTTTAACAGGAATAGTCATATACTTCATAAATATCAAAAAAAGTTGTAAAAAAAGGGAATTTATACTTTTCCCAAAGTATCTCCTCTTAGGCCACGTCTAAGAGTTTCAAGAGAAATAATATCAGCACTATTCACATTACCGATATTCACATCATTACCTAGACTAAGAATTAAGTCAATTTGCTGATTCTTATTAGGTGCTTCCCACATGATTTTCCTGTTATCAACACTCTCAGCAATCTGTTTCAAATCATCCATCATGACATTGCCCTTATCATCATAAATACCAATATTCTTACCGCTTTCTCTTCCTTCGATGATAATCATATCAGAACCTGATGAAATATCATTCTTTATGAGTTCAATCCTGTTTTCGGTAGTGTATTCATGATCTTTTTCAGGATTTTTCTTACCGATTTCACTAAGAGTATAAAAACCCAAATCCTTGGCTTTTCTAATAAGCTCATCCCTGTCATCAGCAGGAATAACAGTTGAACCATCGGATATTTCAATTGCAGTAAAACCTAAACGATCCACTTCATCAAAGTATTCGTCAATCTTGTTCTGATTATTGGCAAGTTCAAATAATGTTCCACCAGTATATGCTTTAATATCATAAGATTGGTATATTTCATTCTTCTTCTGAACAATCTTATCATCACATAGGATGGAAGTTCCCCACCCATACTTAATGAAATTAAAATAATTTCCACAAACTTCCAGCATGTCTTCAACATATGAAGATCCCAGTCCTTTGTCAATAACCATGGTACTAGCGTTTATCGTGTCAAATTTGTCTAGAAATTCAAAGGCTCTCATCTTTCATTCCTCTCAAAAAATTTTTTATATAATATTATATAAGTATATGTAATCAATTTCTAAAATACTTATAATAGCTAAAAAGAGGGGCTTAGAAAATAATGCAAGAAAAGAAAGAAATAACATATTTTGATGAAATAACACAGGACAATACTCCACAACTGCTAAAAATAGTAAAACACTACGTTAAAGAAACAGGAATACATGATATTGTAATTTCATCCAATTCAGGTAAATCCGCTTTAGAATTAAGTAAATTACTGGAGGATGTAGACGTGAATTTAATTGCAATATCATTACACAGTGGTTTTAGTGAAGGAGATGACATATCATGGAACAAACAATACAAACAGCAGCTTGAAGAAAAAAGTGTAACCTGCTTTATAGGAACTCACGCACTAAGCGGCATAGACAGGGGATTCAGCCGTAAATTCGGTGGTTTTAATCCTGCAGAACTGGTTGCAGAAACTTATAAGACAATAAGTGTTGGTGTCAAGGTAGCAGTAGAAATAAGTATCATGGCAGCTGATGCAGGACTAGTGCCAACCACAAGACCCATCTTGGCCATAGGTGGACATCGCGGATATGGTGTTGACTCTGCAATAGTATTGAAAACAGCTCACATGAACAATATCTTTGATTTGAAAGTTCATGAAATTTTGGCAATGAATAAAAAATAATTTCAATCATATTGGTAACCCAAAAAAAGCAACTTTATATATTTTGTAATACATAGAAATATAATAATATAAAGTTAATTATTTTAGTAAAATAGTGTTCTATAGATTAAAAATAATTAATCATATAA
>CAZUHM010000023.1:0-15053 GCA_964620575.1 uncultured Methanobacteriaceae archaeon
ACATAAAATTTTCATTTAACATTCAATGAAAAAACCAGAATTTTGTCGGCCACTCAAAAAAAATAATTGCCCAATATTTTACACCAAAAAATAACATAACATTGTTAACAAATTAAGCAAAAAATAAAAGAAATTCAAACACAGTTTGAATAACTAGCAACATCATTTACTGAAAAAAGACAGGACCGCTCGTAAAGGTTTTGTAATTTTCCAACTTGTAGAATTTAAAGTTTGTTCTTTAAAATTAAGTAGAGCATTATTTTCTTGTTCTATTATTTCAATTTTTCGAGAATATTTTTTGTTTATTTTAATATTCTTATTTTTCATTTTATGAATGATTTTGTTTTTTATTTTGATTGCATTTATTAGTTTTGCATTTTTCTTGTTTAGTTTTTCTATGCTTATGTTTTTTATTTTGATTGCATTTAATAATTTTACATTTTTCTTGTTTAGTTTTTCCATGTTTATGTTTTTTCTTTCAATTGCATTTTTTAGTTTTAAATTACTATTGTTTAACTCATCTATACTTACGTTTTTGTTTTTGATTCCCTTTTGTAGTTTTTTATTTTTCTTGGTTAGCTTTTGTATACTTACATCTTTGCTTCTGATACCATTTTCTAGTTTTTCATTATTCTCAGTTAGCTTTTGTATACTTACATTTTTCCTTTTGATTCCCTTTTGTAGTTTTTCATTTTTCTTGGTTAATTTTTGTATACTTAGATTTTTCCTTTTGATTCCATTTTTTAAATCTTGAATGAGTTCAGCATTAAGTTTATTATTGTTTTCCATGCGAGAAATAGACTTCTTGTAATATTTTTCTTTTTTTGCATAATCCGTAATTAAAGATTCCAAAAGTAATATATGTTCTTTAGATTTGTCATTAATTTGTTTTTGAACTTCCAATTCTTTAGTTATCCCATTCAAATCGTTTTTAAATACATCATTTGTTTCTTTAATATGAAATGTTCCAGTATAATCGTTTATATCATCTAATTTGTTGTTCATATGCTTCCCCCCTATCTTTTAAATTCTTTGTCATTATATTCTTCTTTTAGAATTTTTTTTAATTTTGGATAATACTTCATAATATTTTTTAATTGTTTGTCATTTTTCCCATGTTTGTTAACTGACCATAATGTTTTCTGTCCAAATAAGTTTGTTTCTACTTCAGGACTAACATAAGTAAGTACGTTGTAATTTCCTTCAACTAATTTACTTTTAGTTCTATTTAAAACACTCATAGACCAAAACCACAAATCATCACCTGTAGGACACAATTTTGTAAATAGATCCTTCTTTAACACATCTTTGTATAAACTTTTAGGTGGATATAATGCACCAGCCCCTCCCGTGAATAAATTAAGATATGTTGGTTCTGTTTCTTCAGTAATAAGATTCATTTTCCTATATCTTTTTATTTCATCTTCTTCATTAAATTCTATTTTTCTTGCACGATGAATAATTATTGACTTAGGATATTTTTTATGATCCATATACAATTTTTCTAACCATTCTTTTGGATAATATAAATCATCATCCGCAGTAACAATTAAATCATTAGGATAATTTTCTAAGGAAGGTATAAGTTTTTTATAAGCTTTTAAATTTTCTGTCCATTTGATTGATAAACCGTATTGTCTTAAATTTAAAATAGAATCCGGAATATCTAATTCTTTATTTGGAAAATCTTCTTCACTCAACCATAGAATTATTTTGTCTGGTTTAAATGTTTGATCAAAAAATGAATAAATACAATAAATTATATCTTCTATCCGATCAGGAATTGATGTCAAGGATATTATTATTTTTTCTTCTCTTTTTTTAACATTTAATTTCCAAGAATCTAATTTTTTTATTTTTTCATCCAATTCAATTTTATTAATTGCTCTTAGTTGATGAACCCTTTTATTTATTTTGATTTTTCCTTCATTAATACCCGTATTAATAAAATATAATAAAGGATTTGTTTCGTTGACATTTTTATTAAATGTTTTGTAGTATTCACCATCAAAGATAATGCTTGGATTTTTATTTTCTAAATATCCCTGGTAAATATAATGAATAAAGGGGTGAATATCCAAATCATAATCATATTCGTTAATATAAAAGTTTTCATCGAATAATCCTTTTT
The DNA here is from genome assembly GCA_964620575.1 of uncultured Methanobacteriaceae archaeon. Classification (GTDB taxonomy): domain Archaea; phylum Methanobacteriota; class Methanobacteria; order Methanobacteriales; family Methanobacteriaceae; genus Methanosphaera. The sequence continues at coordinate 2,132 of CAZUHM010000023.1, forward strand.
TAACAAGAGAATCATAAATATTTTTATCTAAAAACATTCCTTCTTCGAAACTATCAGATATATTGGTTAATATATTTTTATAATATTTTAATGTCTTTATTTCTTCTTCTTTTTTAATTATTTCCTCATTTTTCTCATTTATAAGTTTTAATAAGGATTTATCCATATATTTTGAAAGATTTTTTGAATTGAAAGTCATAAATTCAAGATATGTATCTGCTATAATGACATGAATATAAAAATCATACAACCTTTTATTTAATTTTTTTAAATCTGAATAATCAAAGTTCATTTTTATAAAAAAATCCTTCATAATATTAAAAAATTCTCCACGAATATCCTCTTGAATTATATTAAACCTATTTCTAGATTCTTTAACAACAAAAAGCAAATATTCAAATTTAAATAAATCATAACATTCATTTATTAAAAAATAATCATATATTTCTGCAAAAACATCAAACAAAATGAAACTTTTCTTGGTAGTGCCCCTTGAAGTTTGTAGAGATAATTCATTTTCTTTTCTGTAATGATATAATATGTCTGGTTGGTAGGATATTTTTTTAGCATTAAAGATTGTTTCCACATGAATTTGAACATCATTAAATATTTCCTTATTAGAAAATTTTATATAATTACTGACTAAAAAGGATTTTTTATAAAACTTCGACCAACAAACCAAATAAGTATTTAAAACTAATTTTAGATCATCTTTATAATTAAATGTAAAATTATTATAATCCAAATCAGGATTGATTTTATAATAAATTCTATCCCTTATATGGCCGTCACTATTGAATTCATCTGAATTAAATAATACAATATCTGATTTGTTTGAAAGTATATTCTTTACTAGTTTTTCGACAGCAGTATTCTCAATATAATCATCTGAATCAACAAATAATAAATATTCTCCTGTGGACTGTTCAATTCCATAATTTCTTGCTATTGCAGCACCACTATTTTTTTGACTGAAAACTTTAATGTTTTGATATTTATTATTATAATCCCTTAAAATTTCTAATGAATTGTCATTAGATTCATCATCAATACAAATAATTTCAATGTTTTGATAAGTTTGACTTAATAAACTATCTAAGCATTTATGAATGTACTTTTTAGAATTATATACTGGAACTATAACAGATACCAATGGATTATTCATTTTTTTTAATCTCCCTTTATGTACTTTTTGTTTATATACATTAATTAATATTTCTATGTTCTTGCATCTTTTTGATTAATTTTGCAATGCGGTCAACATAATTTTTAATTCGTGATATTTGGTATATTTTCCATAAAAATCTTTAAACCAAAAAATATGTTATTTAGAATTATTATAGAAAAGGAAAGGATAAAATAATAGAATATGATAAAGTTATAAACTAATGATATGAAACATCTCATAAGTTTAGTAAATTATTATATTAAAAATAAAATAGTATTGGAGAGTTAACATTCTCCCCAAAATATGATATGAAGAATGGGGGGTTAAAATTATTATTCTTCTTCAAATACACTTGTTACACTTGCCATGGCTTTAGGTACCTCTTTTTGCATGTTAACATCTTTTACTTGGGATCTTTTAATGTAACTGGAGAAATCCCTGTTATAGAGTGATGCTGCAAGTAATACTACAGCACATGATCCAATGTTATGTACAAGTGCTCCGGTTATAGGGTTTAACCATCCTAGCACGGAACATATGATTGCCACTGCATTTATTATCATAGATATGGTTATGCTTAGGTGTATTATGAATAATGTTGAGTTAGATAACTTTTTAAGATATGGAAGTTTTTCTATGTCATCGCCAAGTAATGCTATGTCTGCTGCATCTATTGCGATGTCACTTCCCATTCCACCCATTGCTACACTTACGTTTGCAGTTTTAAGTGCTGGTGCATCATTTACTCCGTCTCCGACCATGCACACAGTTTTACCTGAATCTTTTAGTTTTTGTACGAGTTCTACCTTGTTTTCAGGAAGTAGTTCTGAGTGAATATTGGTTATTCCTATTTTGTTTGCAAAGTAGTTTGCTGCTTTATGATTATCTCCTGTAAGTAGTTCTACATTAGTGTCAAGATCGTTTTCCAGTGATGACACTACCATTCCTGCGTTTTCTCTAAGTACATCTGATAATCCTATTATTCCGATTATTTTACTGTTTAATGCTACGAGTATTGATACTTTTCCTTCAAATCTGAGTTTGTCTAACTGTTTTTCCTGAGCTTTGTCAAGTTGCATCTTGTTTTCCTGCATGAACTTAACCGTTCCGGAGTATATGGTGTTGCTGTTGTATTTTGCCTGTACTCCTTTTCCTGGTATCATGTTAAATTCTTCAGGATCATCAATGTTGTATCCTTCATTTTTTGCATGATTAACTATTGCCTTTCCTATTGGATGTTCTGATTTTACTTCTGAAATACTGACGTATTCATATAATTCTTTCTGGGATATGTTTTTGTCGAATGATATTACATCGGATACTTCGAGGTTTCCGTAGGTAAGGGTTCCTGTTTTGTCAAAGGTTATGCAGTCGACGTTTCCCATTGTTTCGAGTGCCTGTCCAGATTTGATAAGTACTCCCTGTTTGGTTGCTTGTCCTATTGCTGCCATGATTGCCGTTGGTGTTGCAAGTATGAGTGCACATGGACAGAACACTACCAGTATGGTTACTGCTCTTTCGATGTTCCAAGTTGCTATGTATGCTCCTACTGCTATTGCCAGTGCTATTGGCACTAACCAGGTTGCCCATTTGTCTGCTATTCTCTGTGTTGGTGCCTGTTTTTCATCTGCTTCTTCTACCATTCTGATTAGTTTTTCCAGTGATGAGTCTTTTCCTACTTTGGTTGCTTTCATGTCTATTGAACCATATAGGTTTAATGTTCCTGCAAATAGTTCATCACCTTTAGTTCTGTCGAGTGGTAATGATTCTCCCGTCATGACTGACTGATCTACGGAAGTATCTCCACTTATTATTACTCCATCTACTGGTATTACTTCTCCAGGTAGTACTCTTATGTTGTCGTTGATTTTTATTTCTTCTGCTTTTACAAGTTTTTCCGTGGTTTTTCCGTTTTCTGTTATTAATATTCTACCCTGTTGTGGTTTAAGGTTTATTAAGTCTTTAAGTCCCTGTTTGGATCTTTCTACAATGTAGTCCTCCAGGAGTGCTCCAAGTGCCATGATGAAACATACTTCTCCTGCTGCGAATATTTCTCCTATGAATATTGAGGCTACCATTGCCATTACTATAAGCAGTGCTGATGATACCCAGTGTTCATATATCAGTCTGCTTATTGCCAGATACACCAGTGGAATTCCACATATTATGATGGTTATCCACGCCGGATCTAAGTATACTGGTATTGCAGTTTGTGTCAGTACAAATATTAAGCTTATTAGGAGGAATACACCCCCCACTATCGTCATTTTTAATCCTTCGAGTGTTTTTATTATTTTTATTAAATCCATTTGTATTACTCCTATTTAAATATATTTACTTACAAGTAATACTATGGTAATAATAGTATTTAAATGAATTTACTAAAAAGTAATACTTTTGTATTACAAGACCCAATGACATCAGGTTATTGAAAAAGATGAAAATAGGAAAGAAAAAATACAAAGATCATATAATAATTATAATGCTTGTAAAACACTGCAAATAAAAATAAATGCATAACATCAAAAACACATAGAACCATCACAGAAGAATGTGACAATAAATTAATTCAAACAACACTCTTTTGCAGATAAAAAAAAGGAGGGATTACTTATGGAAACTACGGTTCGTATTAATGAAGATGTTAAACAACAATTAAAATAAAATGTGTTGAATTAGGTGTTAAACAAATCGATTTAGTCAATCGTTATATCATCGAGGGAATTAAAAGAGATACCACTCCCCAAAAATCAGTAATGAGTCTAGATGATCTTGAAAAAATATTAAAACATGATAATCCAAAAGGTAATAATTTAAAAGAATTTGTAGGGATTGTTTCAGATGGGGATGAAAAGACCCTGTAGAAGAAAAAAGAAAAGCATATAGGTTATTAATCCTGCTTTTTATAGATACCTATTATCTTTTATCCTTAATTAACGAAAAAGCTAAGAATCATTAAGATGCAAAAAAGTTATCTCAATATATTGATGAAGAAGAAACTCTAATTAATAGTACCGTTTTATTAGAAATGTTAAATAGATTAAAAAAGAACGATACACAAATTTACCAACTCCTCTAATTCCTGTTATAAGAATTGAGGGCGATATGCCATATTGGCTACTTTTAAGTAAATCTGGTATGAATTTAATGTCTTCAACCCTGTTGTAAAATTAGTTGTCATTTAAATCGTTATTTGTTCCCCAGACTAATCCACTCATTATTATCACTTGATGAATTTTTCTTTTTAATCCTAAATAAATATGTGCAATATGAACATTTTATTCAAAATGAATAAAAAAATAAATGTGTTCAATATGCACATTTTATTCAAAGTGAATAAAAAATTTATTGTGTGCAATTTGAATAAAATCCAATTATTAAATGAATATTTTTTATATGAACAAGGATATAGAAAGAGTTAATCTAATCTAAATGGATAATATTTATTTTCTTTAAATTCTAATTCTAACCATCTTTTAAGAATTTTATCTTTTATATAATAAAAATTATTTTCTAATATAATTAATTCTTGATGCTGTAAATTGATTAAAGGCTTACTGATAGATCCAGTTGTAACATTTAATGCTTTTGCAATATCTTTTCTTTGTAATGGTTTATTTAACAAGGATATGATAATGTTTTGTTCACGTAATGTTAGTTTGTTCCATATAACCAATAAATGAGTATTTATTATAGTAATCTTTTCTTCAAATTCTCTTATTATATCTTTTTCATTTAATTTTTTGTCTTTAGGTAGTAATGTTGCAAATATATTTACATAAGACGGAATACCTGAAGTACATTTATAAAATCTTTCAAATCCATCTTCATTAAATAACAAATTTTCTGCTTCTTGATTTAGGTAATTTTTTACCGTTTCTTTGTCAAAAGGTGTTAAATTTATTGTAAGCATTCGACCACCAAAAGCTCCTCTTTGACTAGCGATTTCTGTTATTAATTCATCTTGTAAACTCATTGAACCTGAAAAAAGATAGGATACATAGTTTTGATTTTGAATATAACTTCTCAATTTCCATAAAAATGATTCCTTATAATCATTTAACTCTTTAATTATTTGAAATTCATCAATGAAAATTATTATACCATCTATTTTGTCGGAATTTTTCTCATATATATTTTGAGGTAATGATAAAACAAAGTCAAATAACTTTTCCACATCTGTTTCTGAAGAAAATATTGGTATTGGAAAATTATCTATTTGAATAAATTCTTTAATTGTAAAATTATTTGTTTTGAAATATTTTTCTATTTTTTTATCTAGGGTATTCAAATTTTTTGATTTTGCTTCGATAAGAAATTCCCTTAGGAAATATTCCATTATTCCTACAATAGACATATTATTTTTCTGATAACATTCTGCTTTTGAAAAGTTCATATAAACAACTAAATAGTTCTCATCCAATTCTTTCTTTATTTTTTTCAGGAACACAGTCTTTCCTACACCTCGAAGACCTGTTAATAATATTTGTGGAGCATTACCACTACTTGTTGTTTCTAGAAGACTTTTTAAGTTATTTAATTCTCTTGTTCTATTATAAAATTCTTCATCCCTTAAATTTTCTCTTGTTCCCCAAGGTATCATTATTTTCACCTGTTATTATATATGCTTTAAATAATATAAATATATTCCATTACTGAATACTTATTCAAGAATAGAATAAATCTTCAATGTATTCTAATGATGAATACATATTTAAAATTAGAATAAATTTACCGCATATTCTAAGATTGAATACAATTAACAATACTATAAAAATCTAGTATTATACGAGCAATATGTTCATATAGACCCTGTAGAAATCATATTATAAAACTCCCGATTAATTGTGGTTTTTGAAAATCAACAATAATTTTATGATTTTTATAAATAATAATGTGAAAATATTGTATTTTTTTTTGATTTGGTTGTCTTATGAAAAATTGTATATTCAGAGAGGGGCTTATAGTAGACATCATTGAAAATTTTAGAATCCCCATAATACATTCCAAACCCATCCTTTCCAAAAACTAGGCCTATCTACAACTTCATAAAACCTAATTTTTAAAAATAATATTAAAATTATTAGTGCCCCCCCCCCCCAATGTAAAAGTGCTTACATATAAATAACTATAAATAGCATGTAGAAAAAAATAAATTATAAAGGTGAGAGGAACAATTATATTAATATTGGTTTGGTAATATTATCAATATAATTTTATCTATGTTCAATATAGAAATGATTATATTAAACAAATAAATCATTAAATCTATGGTATGTATATCCATAGAAACTCCCCCTTTTCTTTTGGTCGGGTGGATTTCCCGCCTAAAATTTTGATAAATCTCTATTTTTTCGACTGTCAAGTTACTTCTTTCTCAGAACCTCACCAATTAGAAGACCAATATTACATAACCATCCCGAAAAGGATTTGTTCGATAAAAACGCCTAATTTTATATATCGTTAATCGTATTAATAAATGTTTTTATTGTTATTTAATCTTATTTTATCATTTTGAAATCTATATAATCTAATTTTTATAAATCATTATTTTATTATTCGTTATACTCTGTTTAATCTTATTAAAATAATATTTTCAAAATTGATAATTCATCATAATCCAGAATAATGGTACAAAATATCCTTTAATATTTATCATCTCTTTTAAGCCAATATCATAAGTTTTTATTCATTAGAAAATTACAATATGATAAAAACTAAATAAACATTTAAGTAAGTTTTTCTTCTATAATAAGCATTATCTTAAGAATAATATGATACTAGTTAACTACCATTAAGTAAATATTATATATATGAATAACTATAAATAGCATGTAGAAAAAAATAAAGTATAAAGGTGAGAGGAACAATTATATTAATATTGGTGTGGTAATAATATCAATATAATTTTAACTATGTTTAATATAGAAATGATTACATTAAACAAGTAAATCATTAAATCTATGGTATGTATATCCATAGGAACTCCTCCTTTTCTTTTGGTCGGGTGGATTTCCCGCCTAAAGATTTTGATAAATCTCTATTTTTTCGACTGTCAAGTTACTTTTTTCTCAGAACCTCCCACCAAATAGAAGACCAAGTATTACATAACCATCTCGAAAAGGATTTGTTCGATAAAATTGCCTAATTTTATATATCGTTAATCGCATTAATAAATGTTTTTGTTGTCATTTAATCTTATTTTCGTATGTTTAAATCTATATAGTCTAAATTTTACAAATTATTAATTTATTATTCGTTATACTCTGTTTAATCTTATTAAAATAATATTTTCAAAATTTATTCTTCGTTATAGTCTGGTATAAAAAATAATAACTTCGAAAAAAATCTCAAAGAACAACTCCTGAAAAATTAGAATAAAATCCACCAAAGAGTCTGATATAATGTATTTAATTAAACATACCATAATATTTCAACCCCCAATAACAATAGATGTCCCTATTACAATTCTAAAAGCTACAATTATAGTAAAAAAAGTATTTAATTAACAATAGTATTATCAATAAGATAAATGGTTACATTAGAATTAGAATATTACTTCCAGGAATATTATCAGAGATCCTAACAGAAAAAAATTAATGAGGGATAGAACTTATTTCATCATATCCCCAAAAAAGATTTTTTATTTAAAATGTTTAATAATAAATATGTTTTAAAGATTTGATATTACAGTTTTTTATGCTGTTTTTTCAAGTACATTGAATGTTGTACTGGTTTCATAACTGTTATAGTTAGCGTTTCCAGCATAACCTAGTGTAACATTATTGATTCCTACTATTGTTGTAGCAACTGATAATGTGAATGCACCACTGGTATCGGTTTTTGCTTTATATAATTTACCGTTAATACGTATATTTGCATTAATATTGTAAAGTGCTTTTCCTGTTACATCAGATACCTTACCTGTAATGGTTACATTTTCACCACAAAGAGTATCCACTACTGGTTCATAGGTTATAGTTATATCTTGTTTTTCAACGTTGAATATTGTACTGGTTTCATTACTGTTGTAGTAGTTGTTTCCTGCATAACTTATTGTTATGTTGTTGTTTCCTACTGTTGTTGGGGTTAATGTGAGTGTGAATGTTCCTGTTTTGTCTGTTTTTGCTTTGTATTGTTTTTTGTTGATTGTTATTAGTGCGTTGATGTTGTATAATGCTTTTTGATTGATATCAGTTATTTTACCAGTAATGGTTAGATCATCTTTATATTTTGTGTCTGCAATTGCATCATAGGTTATGATAATATCCTGTTTATCAACATTAAATGTAGTATTGGTTTCGTAACTGTTGTAATTTGCATTTCCACCATAACTTATTGTAATGTTATTGCTTCCTATTGTTTTAGCAGCTAATGTGAGAGTAAATGCACCTGTACTATCTGTTTTTGCTTTATATAGTTTACCATTAATTGTTATGAGTGCGTTAATGTTGTATAATCCTTTTTCATTGATATCCTTTATTTTACCAGTAATTGTTACATCATCTTTATATTTGGCATCTGCAATTGCATCATAGGTTATGATAATATCCTGTTTATCAACATTGAATGTAGTTGTGGTTTCATTACTGTTGTAGTAGTTGTTTCCACCATAACTTATTATTACGTTGTTGTTTCCTATTGTTGTTGGAGTTAGTGTGAGTGTGAATGTTCCTGTTTTGTCTGTTTTTGCTTTGTACTGTTTACCATTAATACGTATGTTTGCATTGATGTTGTAGAGTGGTTTTCCTGTTATGTCTGTGATTTTTCCCGTGATTGTTGTGTTGGCTTTGTATTTTGTGTCTGTTATAGGGTCTATGCTTATGGTTATGTTTTGTTTTTCTACTTGGAATGTTGTGTTGTATGTGTAGCTGTTGTAGATGTCATTACCATCGTATGTTATTGTTAGGTTGTTTGTTCCTATAGTGTTGGCTGTTATGTTTAGTGTGAATGTTCCAGTAATGTCAGTTACTACTGTGTATTGTTTATTGTTGAGTGATATGTTTATTTCATTGTCTGTTATTGTTTGTTCATCTGTTTTCGTGAGTTTTCCTGTGATTGTTAAAGTGTTCTTGTATTGTGTGTCGTCTATTTTGTCAGCTGTAATTATTGTGTCTTTTTTGTTTACGGTAATTGTTGAGGTGTTTGTTGCATTGTTATATGTCATTTCGTCTAGTGGGATGTAGTTTAGTGTTAGGTTATGTGTTCCGGTTTTAAGATTTTTAATCTCATATACTAGGATATCATCAGTTAGGTTGTATTCTTCCTGTAATTGATCATCAATGTAGATAGTTATGGTTCCTTCATTGACTGGGTTATTGTCTTCATCAAAAACGTTAATGTTTATGCTTTCACTTTCATCTGCATACATGTTGATATCGTCCAGCGGAATTGTCACGTTTTTAATGCTTGCGGGATAATTATTGTAGACAATGTTTCCAGTGGTATAGGTTACTGCATCATCTGCAAGTCCCTGTGTTGATATTAGGTAATTATTGTATGCTGTGTTGTTAGTTGATATCAGATTGATTGCTGGTATAGTTTCGTTATTTGGTGATTGTACTGTGATGTTGTTGTATCGTATTGTGTTGTTTATTCCTGCTTCCTGTTGTATTGTGGTGATTGTTATCCCTGTTGGAGAATCAGGTACCGCATCAGGGTTAGAAGGACGTTTATCCATACTGAATGTTATGTTGATGTTGTTGTATTCGTACTTGTTGTGTGCTGCTTGGCTTGTTCCTATTGCAGTACCATAGCTTACATTTGCTGACATGTTACTGTATATGATAGTGCTGTTTTTTACTAAAAAGAACTCATACAGGTAAGTGGTTGATGATTCAGCATATAATGTATTGTTTGAGAAAATGTTATTGGTACTGTATATCATTTCTCTTGCTACTCTTCCCACACAATAAATCGGATAAGTGAAATTATTTGCTACTGTATATACTGTGTTGTTGTTGACAAGACCATTGTATACAACTTCCAGCTGCATACCATTTGCATATTCTCCACTTGTGGTGGTGATAACATTATCTCTGATTACAAAATCGGTATTGAACAATAGGCTAAGACTGTACATGTAATATTTACCATTAGTATTGATTTTGTTATTGGTTATCCTGTTTCCTGTACAAGGGGAGTTTTGGTTGTTTCCATATAAGAATACGCCATATATTGTACCGTATCGTCTGGTATTGCCGTTATCTTCCGTTGTAATATTGTTTGAATCAATCGTTATGTTATTTGAATTTTGTGCATTGATTGAATTGGTTACACAAGCGCCTGTCTGGTAGTTTAAGTTTTCTTCAGGACCACTGGTGTATATGTTATTGTCTGCGATTAATATGTTGTTGGAATCCTGTATGTCCAAGGCATGTGTGGTAACGCCATCATCATTGTTGGTAAGACTAATATTGTTGTTTCTGATAATTATATTGGATACATCATCCAAGAAAATAACATACTCATCATAGTCAATGTTTTCAATGTTTAATCCGGTGATGTTAACGTTACTGGCAGTAACGTATATCAGACAATCTGTTAATACTGCTTGTTGTTGACCACCAGTAATATTTACCGGTATGTCAATCATCATAAAATGATTAGAGAATTCACCATTAAATACCAGAACATCACCCTCAGAAACCACATCACTTTTAAGACTATCCGCATTATCAAAATAATCGGTCCATGATTCCTCAGTCAATGTATGGGTTGAAGGATTTACCGTTCCATCATCTTCCTTTAACAGATTTGCTTCTTTCTTGCTGATAACAATATCATCAGCAATTATATTTTCATCAATATTCCTTTCTTCTTTAATATTATTATAATCAGATATTTGATTGCTTGTTTGTTCTATTGTAGATTCTTGTAAGTTTATGTTTGAATCATTTAAATCTGTTGCGGATACAACACCACAACTAACAAAGATAATCAACAATAAAATCAGCAACGCTTTAATTTTCATGAGAAAGTCACCTCCCAAAATAAATAATAATTTCATAAAAAATAAATGTTGTTTTGTAAGAGTAATCTAAAAAAAATACATAATATTTATCATTTTATAGTTTATTGGACTAATTAGGTTTTTTTTCCAAAAAAATAATTAAATAGGATAGAATTAATCTATAATTCTATCCTCCGTTTATTAAATGTTTAATAAATATTTTTTTTAAAGATTTTGATATTGTGATTTCTTTTTTTATTCGGTTTTTTCAAGTACGTTGAATGTTGTAGTGGTTTCATAACTGTTGTAGTTTGTGTTTCCAGCATAACTTATTGTAACATTATTTGTTCCTACTGTTGTTGTAGCAACTGATAATGTGAATGCACCACTGGAATCGGTTTTTGCTTTGTATAATTTACCGTTAATACGTATATTTGCATTAATATTGTAAACTGCCTTTCCTGTTACATCAACTACTTTACCTGTAATAGTTACATTTTCACCACAAACAGTATCCACTAGTGGATCATATGTAATTGTTATGTCCTGTTTTTCAACGTTGAATGTTGTACTTGTTTCATAACTGTTGTAGTAGTTGTTTCCACCATAACTTATTGAAATGTTATTGCTTCCCACAGTTGTTGCAGCCAATGTGAGAGTGAATGCACCTGTATTATCGGTTTTTGCTTTGTACAGTTTACCATTAATTGTTATAAGTGCATTAATGTTGTACAATGCTTTTCCATTAATATCAGTTATTTTACCAGTAATTGTTACATCCTCTTTATATTTAGCATCAACAATAGCATCATAAGTTATGATAATATCCTGTTTATCAACATTAAATGTTGTACTGGTTTCATAACCGTTATAGTTGGTGTTACCTTTATAACTTATTGTTACATTGTTAAGACCAACAGTTGAAGCAGCTAATGTAAATGTAAATGCTCCAGTTTTATCTGTTTTTGCTTTGTACAGTTTACCATTAATTGTTATAATTGCATTTATGTTGTATAATGCTTTTCCATTAACATCGGTTACCTTACCAGTAATAGTTACATTATCTTTGTATTGGGTGTCTTGTATTGTATCATATGTTATGATTATGTCTTGTTTTTCAACGTTGAATGTTGTGGTTGCATCAGATGCCTGGTACTTATCATTACCGGCATAGCTGGCAGTTACTGTTTTTTCTCCTAATTCTTTGAATGTTGTTGTGTATTCGAATACTCCACCTTTGGTTGTTACGTTAACTTCAGTTTCACCAATGGTTAATGTTACTACCTGGTTGAATAATCCGATACTATCCTCATTTACGAGTGTACCACTTATGGTTACTTCTTCATTGTATCTGGCAGTTATTTCATCAAAGGTAATTGTTGTGTTTTTAGGTGCTTTAAGTTCCTCAATTTGTTCCTGTAAATCAGTAATAGTTGCATTCTGTTGTTGTACAGTATTGTTCAAGTCATTAATGGTACCTGCTTGTTCCTGTACAGTACTGTTTAAGTCATTTACGGTATCGTTTAATGTTGTGATTGTGCTTGTTTGTTCTTGTATTGTGTTGTTTAAGTCAGTAATTGTTCCTGTTTGTTCTTCTATGGTGTTGTTTAATGTGTCGATGGTGTTTGCTTGTTCTTGTACTGTGTTGTTTAGGTTGTTTACTGTATCGTTTAATGTTGTGATTGTGCCTGTTTGTTCTTGGATTGTGTTGTTTAAGTCAGAGATTGTTCCTGCTTGTTCTTCTATTGTGTTGTTTAATGTGTCGATGGTGTTTGCTTGTTCTTGTACTGTGTTGTTTAGGT
>CAZUHM010000023.1:15153-20775 GCA_964620575.1 uncultured Methanobacteriaceae archaeon
TGTTTACGGTATCGTTTAATGTGTTGATTGTGCCTGTTTGTTCTTCGATGGTATTGTTTAAGTCTTGTACTGTGTTGTTTAATTCTTCAATTATCTTATCTTTATCTGGTGTAACTGTTAATGTTAATGTTTTTTCTGTTTGATTTAACATTTCATTTCCAGAAAATGTAAATGTGATTATTTCTTCACCAACACTTTGAGGAGTGTATTGGTATACAAGAACACCATTAGCTAAAGTAACTGTTTCATCGACTGAGTTTGAAGTTACCTTGATTTGTGCATCTTTAACTAAGTTTCCTTCTTGATCCATAACTATGATTGTGATTGGCGTTGTTTTGTTTACTGTATTTTCTGTTGGACTGCTGAGTTCTAGTACTGCTTCTGGTTTTTCTAAGAATACTTGTATAATGTTTGATTGTAGTTCATCTTTTGTTGCATATATGTTGAGTATTCCTTGATTGTCTTTTGTGTATTTTCCATATATTGTTGCTGTACCATTTGTCATATTATATGTGTTTTCATCATTTACATATAGGTTGTAAGTGAATTTTTCTAGTATGTCTTCATCATAGTATTCTGGATATGCTAATTGTCCACCAATTATTATGTTGATTGGCGTTGTTTCTGTTATTGTTGAACTTTCTTGTGGTGAGGTTATATTAATGTTTTCTATTCCTATACTACAATTATAATAGATATTATCTGTAATTATTCTTTCTTCTTCATTTTCCAAGTTTATGGTTTCGTTGTTTGCTTGGATATTTGTGAATGTATTGTTTGATATTATGAGTATTCCTGATTTTGTGCTGTAAATGGCTCCTCCTTGTTCTGCAGTTATGTTAATGAATGTGTTGTTGGAAATTGTTATGTTTATATTATTTATATCATCATTTAAATTGTAGATTGCTCCACCTGTTGTAGATGTTGCATTAATAAATGTATTGTTTTGAATTATTAAATTTCCATAACTAGAATAGATGAATCCACCTTTTTGATCACATCCACTATTTTCAAATGTATTACCTATTATTTTGGCTTCAGTATATGCTGCTGATTTAAAGATATTTCCTCCTCGCGCATATGCTGTGTTGTTTATGAATTGGTTATTTCCTTCTACTGTAAGGTTTCCACTATTTGAATATAATGCCCCACCGTATCCACCAGTTGCTTGATCTTCTGCATTATTGTTTGTGAATACATTTTCACCAGTAATAAATGTATTGGATATTGCATATATTGCTCCACCATTTGCATTTGAAAGTGCAGAGACAGAGTTTGAATCAAAGATGTTTTTTCCTTCAATTCTTAATGTAGGTACTGGTGGTCTTGGCATTTGATCTTTTCTTGTGATTGTTATAGCTCCACCATATGCATTATTTGAACCAATACTTACAGTATTGTTTATAAATGAATTTTCTCCAAGTATGGTTAAGTTTCCTTCAGTGTATATTGCTCCTCCACCTTTACCTCCTTGTGTTGCATGGTTATTAGTAAATTGGTTTGATCCTTTGATAATTATTAAACTGTTACGTTCTTGGCTTTTTATTGCTGCACCCATTTGAGCTGTATTATTATCAAAGATACAAGTACCATTTATTACTAACGTTGCGGATACAATTATTGCACTGTTTTTAAGATTTTTGAAGTTCATATTATTTAATTGGATAGTTCCACCCATTATTTGGAATATTGAGTTTTGTCCATCTGATGTGAATGTTATAGGAGTATCTTCTGCAGTGATATTATATCCTGTTACTCCAGGTCTTGAAGTACCTGTTGAAAGATATAATAACTGTGTTTGAATATATTCATCTGTTTCATGTAATAGGTGTATGGTTCCACCATTTGCTATTTTTGTAATTGCATCTGTTAATGTTGTTGGTTTATCTTTTGTTCCAATATCTGCTTCTGTAAGATCAAGATTTGCATATACATCATGCATTGCTGTAACTATTTTCGATGTATTTGTCTGATTATTGTAAGTTGCATCAGCATGATACTCTATTATTATATCAAATTGTGTGAATGAATCATATGGTCCTACTTCAATGTTTGCAACCCCATTAATTGGACTTGCAGAACCTAATAAGATATTATCTGTATCATACACATAGACTGTTCCCACATTTTCTATTGGATTGCCCGTTTTATCAAATATTTCCACTGTTACGTTACCTGTCTTATTTACATCAATGTAGCTTGTTGGTGATACTATGTAAACATTTTTCAGATGGTCTTGTTCAACATCTAAGAATAATGTATTTGAAATACTGCCTGTGGATGATTTAGCATATACTTCAAAATCAGCTACTTTGTCTGCTAGTACATAAAAACTTGTAATACCAGCATCAGTTGTGTTAACTAATTGTTTGTTAGCATATACTTCATATGATACTGGTGCATATGTAATGTTAGTTTTTTCACAAATGTCTTCATCATAATATTCTGGATTTTTTAATGTTTCTGTTATTTGAATATTCACCATGTCATTTAATTGTACAGGAACAACTGTATTATTATCTAACAATATTTCAAAGTTTCTTAGGAAAGAACAATTTTCATAAGAATTATTTTCTTTTATTCTTTCAAATTCACTATAAATTGTTTCTCCACCCATACAATTGATAAATTTAGAATTTGTAACTTCAGCACCTGCTGTTGAATAAATTGCTGCTCCATTTGATGCATTTGAATTATTGAAAACACAAGCATCAATAGTCATCTGGCCTCCTTGTATTGAACCACCAAGTGTAGTAGCAGTTGAATTAATAAACACAGTATTTCCGGTTATTGACAAAGTATTACCTGATATTGAACCTCCCGTCTTTGCTTTTGAATTAATAAAAGTGTTATTACCATTCAAATTCAAAGGCATTCCTGTTTTGAAGATACTTCCACCGTTTCCAGTTGCACTGTTGTTTATGAAATTATTAGTTCCATTAATTATAGAACCAGTAGATGCGGTATTGATATATAATGCTCCTCCTGTTGAAGCATTGTTGTTTATGTAATTATTTGTTCCATTAACTGTTATAATTGCTCCTGTAAAGTAAACTGCTCCACCCATTGTTTTTGCAGAGTTATTTATGAAATTAGCATTTTCCATATTAAGTTTACCCTTAGTTACTTGAAAATAAATTGCTCCACCATTAGCAGATGCATAATTATTAATAAAGGTATTATTTCCAGTAATTGTTGTCTCCGAATAAAGAATTAATGCTCCTCCACCAGATTGACTAGCAGTATTATCTTTAAAAAGATTTTCACCAGTTATGTTATTGTTTTTAGTATTTAAATAGAGAGCAGAACCTGTATTATTTATGAAATTATTTTTTCCTTGTAAATTAAAATATCCTTCAGGATTTGCAATCAATACAGTTCCATATTGCCCTTTATTACTAATAAAGTTTACATTATTCATATCTATAGTTTTAACGGATAATGCCTGTAAAGCAGCTCCCATCATTGAATTTCCGTTTTGGAATGTTATATTTTCTATTGTTAATTCAACTGGAGAGTTTATATTTAATATTTGTGTTGTATCTTGTCCATCCAGTACAACATTATCTCCACGTATTGTAAATTTCGTGACGCCGTTTGGTATTGTACTACTTGAAATTGAAATTGTTTGTGTGATTGAGTATCGTCCAGTTGTTCCTTTTAGTAAATATATTGTTGCATTATCTACGACTTTTGATAGAGCATCTTCTATTGTTGTTGGATTGTTTCTTGTTCCTTCTCCTGGTGTTGTTACATCAGGACTGCAGTATATTGGAAGATCTTCATTATCCTTTACGATATTTTCAGAACCAGTATGTGAGACTATTACGGTATCATCACCATTTCCTGATAATGAACGTAAATAATTGTTTGTTACAACATTATTTGAACCACTGACAATTGTAGTGTATCCTACATTTGTTTGAATATCATTATATCGGATGGTGTTATTGTTTTGAACTTCTACTGGACTATATAGTACATTATTTTCTATTGTACTAAAATTTCCTGTTTTTATAGATTTTCCCTCACCTAAGCAATCTATGGTATTATTTATTATGGTTGCTTTGTTTACATTTATTGTACCATTTTTGGAAATAATGTTGTTGTTTGAAATTATGATATTAGCATCTTCTACTTCAGAATTAATAGAAAATTGTATGTCTCCACTTGATAATGTTGCATCAATTGAAGAAGGAATCATATTTTCAAAGCTATTGTTATCTATTATGATGTTATGATTTTTTTCTACGGTAGGGTCTCTTATATAAATTCCTGTTGAATTAATGAATTTACATCCACTAAGTTCCATATTACCCGCATATCCACAGATATCTGTCTGATCATTATTGAAGAAAGTACAATTAATGATTTTATTATAGGTTAAGAAATATCCTGGAGCGTAGAAATCTGCGTATCCTGTATTAAATCCAATACCGGCCCCATATTTGTATTCACTTTTTCCATCATATCCTATGTTGTTTGATAAAGTAGTATTTATTACTGTGAGATTATTATCATTTAGTATTGTAGACCATCGGGCATAGTTATGATCAAATAAACTGTTTAGTATTGTTGCTGTACCGTTGTTGTAAATTATTCCGTCGTTTCCTGTACTGCTTGATTTTCTGTTGTTTTCAAAGTATGAATTGTTAACGAGTAGTGTTGCTCCATTATTGTTTCTTACTGCACTTCCCACTCCGGCATGGTTTTGTATGAAGTTCATGTTGTTTACTTCTAGGTTTGCATAGTTATCCACAGTTGCATGTCTGTATGCATCTATGCTAGCTCCACCTGGTGAGTACATGTTGTATATTGTGAAGTTTGTTAGTTGTATTTGGCCTGCTCCTTGGTTTATGGTCATGAAATAGTTTCCACTGGAATTTACATAGAATGACCAGATATCACTTGAATCCCAATGATATTCTTCCGTGTCTATATCATATTTTGCTTCACCGTCTATAATTGTATTGTTTAAGTGTGAACCTATAAAATTAATGTTATAGTTTCCATTAACTGTTAGGTTGGTGTTTCCTAGTCCTTTGTATGTTCCTTCGGCAATGTATATATTGTATGTTTTGTCTGCTGTTGTTTTGTCTATTGCTGTTTGTATTGTTTTGAAAGGACTTTCTTGTGTACCTGTATTGGTGTCTTGTCCGTCTATGTCTGATACATAGTAGTCTATGTTATTTCCATCTTCTTTTACAATGTTTGTTGTTGTTTTCTTTATTTCTTTATTATCACTTATAACATTGTTTTGTACTTCACTGGTTGGTGTGGCTTCTATTTGTGTACTTGTGTCACAGATAGTATCATTTGATATGTCGTCTGTTGCGTTGACGCTTGTTATACCAGCCAGTAATAGTACCAGTAATGTTAAAAGGAATATAGTTTTTATATTCTTTTTCATAAGTCATCATTTTTTCACATATTGTTGTAATATTCAATCTATTTTGATTAAAATAAAATAGTGTTGAATATTGTCTATGTATATGAATTTTTTTAGTATTAGTTTTTATTGCTTAAAATCCATTTTAGAAAGTAATTCTTTTTTGTTTATTCTTTTTAAAAAGTATTATTTGTTGTTTATTATTTTTATTTAATTTTTTTCTTTAATAGTTC
>CAZUHM010000024.1:0-20705 GCA_964620575.1 uncultured Methanobacteriaceae archaeon
CATGGAAAATAAAAAACTGTTTCAAACATGGTGTTAGATATATTTTATATTTGATAAAAAGTTTACTAAAAAAAGAGGATGATTATCAAAGGGTTGGCTCTTGTTTTCTTTTTTCAACCGGTCTATTTTTTTAATTTGTTTTTTGTGTTCCTAAAATTAATATTCATTTTTGTTTATATGGAATATTTGACTAAAAAACATTAACTAGAACAAGCACTACCATGGTAAATCCAAGTATAAAATAATAAAAATTTATTTAACATTAAAATATAAGTTATTTCGAAATGAATTTTTTTTAAGGGTGCTGATAAAAAAAGGAAGTGAATTCTTAATCCTTTGAAAATTCATAGAATCAAAATAATAATAATTATTAATATGTATCATTTTTTACATATTAATTAAAAATACTGTGTACCCATTGTTGGATGCATATTAACATTTTCTGAATCTACTATGTTTCCATTTCCATCGTATAATGTTATTTCAGCATAATCGGGGTAACTGTTTAGTGTGTTTGCGGTTCTCATCGTGAAATATCCTTTACTGTCTACTGTCTTGGGTACAATATTTCCCGCATTTAATCTGGTGCCGCCGTGACTATAGAATACTCTGATTTTCACGTTTTCACCGGCATGTTGTTCTCCCACGTATACTGTTATGTATGTTTTTGCAGGTAGGGATGCTGTGTAAAAATGTCCGCTTATAATTTTTAGGGGATTGCTTGCAGTTGTAACTTCGGTGTTTGTATTTTCGGTAGTGGTTGAAGGTACGTTCTGTGAAGTTTCCGGGGGAGTGTTGTTTGATGTTAATAGGAATGCTCCTGCAATTATAACTGCAATTATTATTATTGTTATACAGATTATGAGTAGATTTCTGTTTTTTGAGGAATTATTGTTATATGTTTGTGTTGGTGTGTTGATTCTTTTGAAGTTTGAGTAAAAATTTAGGTTTTCACCACAGTTTTTACAATATTTTGCCGAATCTTCATTTTCGTAACCACAATGTTTACAGTACATATTTTACCACCTTCCGTATAAATGGGGGTATTTGGGGGGTTCTTGTTGAGTTTTTATTCTTTTCCCTATATTTCCATTTGATTTATATATTTATGTCTGAATATGTGTATGTTTTATTTTTTGTTTTTTTGCTTATTTTTATATTATGGTCATTTGTTTTTGGGGGTGTGGATAAAGTATTTTTTCTTTGAGTGTCAAATAATAACATATAAATTTTTCTTAGGGAGTTTTAGATTAAAGATTAATTTGCATAACCAAGTGGTGTGGTAGTTTATGTTTGAGGATTGGTTTGAAGATTTTTCCAGGCAATATTTTGAGGAGGAATATAATCGTCATTATATGTATAATCATAATAAGGAGCTTCGTCCTTACAAGAATATTAAGGGGGTAAATATAGAAGAGGATGGTTTAAGAGGGGTTATTGTTCATGATAAATATGAGCATAATAGAATTAGTATCAGGTTCCGTCAGTTTAGTGAAGATGAGAAGGAGAAGTTGAAGGGTATTGTTGAGGATAATCCGATTAATCAGTTTAAAATTATTAATAAGACGTTGCCAGAGGATTTGTTGAGTGCTGGTGTTAAAATTTTACCGGAGTCATTGGATGATCTGGATATTGAATGTTCCTTTGATGATGAAAGGGTTAATCTTATTGATGTATTGTCTATTTTGAAGGAATTTAATAGGAGAATTTTGAAGAACAATTTTCTGATATTTAAAATCAGGGGGTTGAACTTGTCAGGAAAAGTCACTTATCCGGTTAAGACTATGGATGATATACTTGAGTTCAGGTATAAATCATATGGTGAGGATACTGAACTCTTTGACTTGCATGATGCTGGGATTATGCTACTAAAAAACATTGAATATCCAAATTTGAGCTATGATTTTATCTATGATAATCTTTTTGAATTTTTAATCAAGGAAATAGATTCTATAACAGGACAATACAACTCCAATACTCTAGAATATGAGGATGATATAGTAGAGAATTTCTGTATAGATATAGATAATGATTATAATCTGTCTGGCAGAAGTACCTTCAAAAGTCCGGAGAAAGTATTGGATTTTCTAAATAGTATCACGGATGAAGAATCTGAAGAGAGTAGTATATTATCCTTCTTATGTGACGTGCTGGATTTGACATATACTTTAATCAGGAAACATTCGCTTATGCCCGAAATTTTCAGGGCAGAAAAAAATTATCGCATCCGTTGGATTCCCTCATTCTACAACAGCAATGTCATAAACTATTGCAGAAACTATTATCCCAAATGTCCCGAAAATATTGTCACATTCAATGAAAAACCTCTTTCCAGGAAAAATCAGGTCATAATATTAGTCAGTCTGATAATGAATGCTCTATTCAGACGAACAGTTGAAAAAAATCAAATAGGAGAATTTAATTATATCAGCAACACAGTATTCCAGTTATTCACCGGAGAAAAAAATCAAAAGCAAAGAGGCAAGATTCAACCTACAATAGAAAACATCTCAAGACAACTATCAGTATTTCGGATGAACGAACTAAAATATACCTATGTGATGATAGTTGATGACAACCTGGATGTTGAAATAAAAATAAGAGAACAGAATACTCTTAAAAGTATTGCAGAGGCAAGCTTTGACCAACTCAAAAACATGAAAAAAATCTATGACCTCTTCACAAATAACAAAATCGAAAACACAATATATGAGAAAATCACATTAAACAATAAGGACTTCATAATTTTCTCCAACAACATAATAAATTTACTCTCCTATGTCAACGTGGAACTAGTAAATCCATTCAGAATCATCCACAGCAAAATGGACTTAGTATTGGATATTGACGTGGATGAGGTGGACTTTAAGTTAAATGAGATAAGTAGGTGTTACTCCTGGAAAATCAGGTTGGATGATACTGAAATGTTGTTAAGTGACTTTGATGAAATCACTGATGACTCCAATGAAATGATAAAAGTCAACGATAAGATATACATCGTCGACGGATACACTTTCCGTCATTTAAAAAGTTACACATGGCTACTTCAGAATGTGACCAAAAGCAATGAAATACTGCAGTATGCAATCCTCGAAGATTTCAGGGGCATAAAATTCAGCCTAAGCGACAAGTTCAGAAAAATAATTAACGCATCAAAAATCTATGAAGCACCCCGATCATTAAAGGGAACTCTTAGACCATACCAGAAGATAGGCTACTCCTGGCTGATACAAAACATAAAAAGCGGCTTCGGAAGCATACTCGCAGATGACATGGGACTAGGTAAGACACTTCAAGTTCTCGCGGCAATCCTACACTTCAAAGAAAACAATCAGCTGGATTCAACTCCATCACTAATTATTGTTCCTCCAACACTAATCTCAAACTGGCAACAGGAAATAGAGAAATTCACGCCCAACCTAACATACTACATATATCATGGAACAAACAGAAGATTTCCATCCGATTACTATGACATTGTACTGACATCCTACGCTCTCATACGCTCAGACCTAGACATGTTCATAAACGAATCATGGTTTATCTGTGTGATAGATGAAGCACAGAACATCAAAAACCCAAGCACACAACAGACAAGGGCAATCAAGGAGTTATATGCATTCAACAAGATAGCATTAACAGGAACTCCCATAGAAAACAGGCTGACAGATTACTGGTCAATATTTGACTTCGTAAACGAAGGATACCTCTCCACTCAGGAAGAATTCAAAGCAAGATATGTCACTCCAATCGAAAAACTGGAAAACGAGGATATACTCAACATTCTCAGAAAAGTAGCCAAACCATTTGTCCTAAGAAGACTGAAAAGTGATGACGAAATCAGAAAAGAACTGCCGGAAAAGTTTGTTAACGATGTTTACTCCACCCTCACAAAAAAACAGATAAAACTATACAATAACCTCTTAAATGGAAACTTTGAAAAGATAACACAAAAGGAAGGTATTGAAAGAAAGGCAGGAATCCTGAAATTAATAACAGCACTCAAACAGACATGCAACCATCCTGCCCAATATTTGCATAGTGAAAAAAAGAAAATCAACGAATCCGGTAAAATGGAACTCTTGGTCAATCTATTGGAAAATATGCTGGATGTGGATGAAAAAGTGCTCATATTCACACAATACGTTAAAATGGGAGAAATAATACAGGACCTGATTTCCAAAAAATTCAGGACAGACGTTCTCTTCCTGCATGGCTCACAGTCACGAAAGGAAAAAGAGAAAGTTATCAACACCTTCCAGGAAAATCCTGAATATAAGATACTCGTTGCAACACTAAAGACTGGAGGAACAGGACTGAATTTAACAGCAGCACAGAATGTTATTCACTATGATTTATGGTGGAATCCTGCCGTAGAAAACCAGGCAACAGACCGTGTCCACCGCATCGGCCAGGAAAATGATGTGATGATGTATCGTTTCATAACAAAAGGAACACTTGAAGAGGGAATTGATGAAATCCTGAAAAGCAAGACAGACCTGGCAGAGAAGACAATAAGCACAGATAAGACATTCATCACAGAACTGTCAAACGAAAAACTGAAAGAACTCTTAAGATTAAGACTATGATGGTGCATGCTCTGATTATGCTTTGTTTATCATTAAACACTTTGGAATTACCCATACATACAGGTATGTTTATTCAAATATTTGAACAGGATAACATTATTTTTATTCAAATATTTGAACAAGATAACCATGTTTTTATTCAAATATTTGAACAAGAAAAATTTTAGAAAAAATATTCTTCTTTGATATTTTAGAAATAAACTCAACATTTAAAAAAATAATTATAAATTAAATAAAAAAAATATTAAAAATAAGTCTATTGTTTAGAAAATATTTATTCGAATAAATGAATAAGTTTTTTAATAACAAATTCCATAATAAATAATAAGGGATGAAAATGATAGAAAAAGAAGACATATTATCAAACATAATAAACAATAATCTAACGGAAATACCTGCAACAATCAACAATAAAACATCCAAAAAAAATATTAAATTCGAATACAGGGATGAATATTATCAAATTAAACAAATAATAGACAATTACATTGATGAAGATGAAACCCATAAACGATTTTTAGTATTGCCTGGAATAAGAGGTGTGGGAAAAACAACCCTATTATATCAGATACATGAATATCTCTTCAAACAAAAAAACGTACCAATTAACCAGATATTATATTTAACCTGTGATGAAATTGATGAAATAACTGAATGTAACATCAGGCAAATAATTGACTTATATTTGAAAAATCATCATCACGTCACGCCAAGACTACTTGAAAAAAAGATATTTATTCTAATTGATGAAGCACAATATGACAAAAACTGGGCTAAAATAGGAAAAATAATATTTGATAAAACTGAAAACATATTCATGATATTTACCGGATCATCAGCATTGAATTTGGAGGATAATGCAGATGCAAAGCGAAGATTTAAAAAAATATCAATACCTCCAATATCATATAGACAACATCTGAAACTAAGATACAACATCAATTTCGAAACAAAGAAAGAATCATTTAAAAATTTATTGGATACTGGAAATATTGAAGAAATATCACATATGGACTTTTTAACTAAAACTGAACTAAACAATAATATAAAATATACTGAAAATGATTGGAGAGAATATTTATTATATGGAGGATATCCCATAAATTATAACGAAACAGAAACAAACGATATAAAAGCTAACCTGGTCGAAATTGTAGATAAAGTAATTGATACAGATATAAAAAAAATAAAAACAATGGATGATGAAAATAAGACAAATGCAAATAGAACAATAAGATATTTGGCCTTACAAAGTGCATATGATACTTCCATGAACAAAATATCCAATTATCTTCAAACATCAACATCCAATGTTAAAATAATATTGGAAAGTTTGGAAAAAACACAAATAATCTTCCACTGTGAAGCATTTGGCTCACTATCAAAAAGAACAAACAAATCCCGTAAATATTACTTTGCAACAAGCAGTTTGAAAAATGCATTAGTAAGCACTCTGGGAAACACTACTAAAATCATGTCTCAATATGAAGGAATCATATTGGAAAATATGGTCGCAAGCAAATTACATCAATTTACCTCTTATGATAAAGGATATAACTTATACTATGATGCCAATAAGAAGAAAAATGTTGATTTCATATTGCATAAGGAATTTACAAAACCTATTCCCATAGAAGTAGGTCGAGGAAAAAAAGACAAGACACAAATAAAAGAAGCAATAAAACATTACAAATCTGAATATGGAATAATCATATCCAATAAAACACAGGAAATAGAAAAAGAAGATAATATCATTTACATTCCACCAAAATCCTTCGCTTTGTTATAAAACTCTTTCAGGGATGATAATATATAATACAAAGTATTCATCAATAAGTTGCCGATTCAAAGAACTTTTTGTATTGTATGTCAACATACCTTTTTGTATGTTTTCACACATCTACCAGATACTCCTTCTTTAAATATTCATACAATAAACAAGTTTTTAGTGCTTATAAGTGGTGTAAGGAGGGGGATTCTTCTGTTAATGTTTCACCAGGAACTTAGTGGCCACGCCAGTAGTTCTTCTCACACATTACTCCAAGATCTTCCAGTGCCTTTTTGTATTCAATCAACGGCACATATTTCATCTTCAGCTTCATATTCTTTTCTTCATCATCCCATCTGAGTTCTTCTCTTGGAAGGAGGTTGTAGTCAACCAGTATTCCCTCCTCCTTTTCAAGTGTAATCCTGTATATCTCATCATCTTCATATCCTGCATCCAACACTTCTATAATGAACTTCTCTAGTGGTGGCACACACCATGAGTCATATGGGTCATCTTCACTGCTTGTTATATCAACTATTTCAACATAATCTTCTATATTTCCTTTTTTCATGTTATCAGAGTGTATGTGTTGTTAATTTCATCATAAAATATCATTTTATCAAGATTTTCCTTTATCCATAATCTGATTTTCTCTTTCTTATGTCCCATCACTTGCAGATGCTGTAACAGTATGTGTTGTGGTATCGTGTTTCCCCATTTGTCCTGTAGTTTTTCTACTTCATCCTCTATCTTTTGCATCTGTGTTCTTTCCTCTTGTGTAGGATTTCCCATAACCTTGTCTGCTTCCAGCGTACTTGTCTGTGTGTCAAATCCCACATGTTTCATACAGTACTTCTGTAGTTTTATCGCCCTTTCAATGTCCTCCCTAGTAACTTTATCTGATAGTCTTATTCTTGCCGATGCCTTACTCAGGCGTGCTATTGCTTCCAATTGTCTTGCAGTTACTGGTATGGGATGATGATTTTCCTTTGCAAGATTTCTGCATTCACAGAAGAACTTTGCTATGTACTTCTTTTCTTCATCATCTATTACTGGATTTATACTTCGTGCATGGCTGATGTATTTTCTAAGAAGCTCTTGGCTGATTTCGTCTTCACGCTCCTCCTCACATTGGCCCAGAATCTTCATGGCTATCATCTTATCATTTTCTTTGTCTATATCATCGGTCAATACAAATATGAGGTCGAATCTGGATAATATTGGCGGACTAAGGTTAATCTGTTCTGCAATGTTCTTGTACTTGTTGAATCGTCCATACTTGGGGTTGGCAGCTGCCACCACACTGCATCTGCTGTTTAATGTAGTGTTTATGCCTGCCTTGGAAATGGATATTGTCTGCTGTTCAAGTGCCTCATGTATTGCACTTCTATCCTCCTCCTTCATCTTGTCAAACTCATCTATGCATATGTTTCCGTTGTTGGCAAGTACCATTGCTCCTGCCTCCAGACTCCAGTTTCCCTGTTCATCCTTCACAGTTGTCGCTGTTAGTCCTGCCCCACTACTTCCCTTCCCACTGGTATATATGCCATGTGGTGCCAGCTTCGAAACGTATTTAAGTATCTGACTTTTACCAAGACTCGGATCGCCTACAAGCAGTATATGTATGTCGCCCCTTTTGTAGCTGCCGGATCTTATGGCATTTGGACTGCTGAACAGGTGAAGGGCAAGTGCCAGTTTCAGCTCGTCATATCCGAATATGCTCGGAGTTATGCTCCCGGTTATTCTTTCAAATATGTTTTCTTGTCCTGCCAGCTTTTCTATTTCCTCTTTCTCTTCTGCACTGATTTTAATGTCTTCAAAGTTTTTTTCCAGCTTCTCTATATTCTTTATTGTAACAAATTCCTGGAAATGATTGTTCTTTCCATGATTTTGCAGTTCCACTATACCGTTTGCCCGTATCTTGTCTCCCGGTTTAACCTGGTTTACCATATCATTTTTAAGGTAACATTTAATCTGTGTCGGCTGGAAGGAATTGCTTTGTTTATTCTGGTCTTCCTCAAGTATGAACAGTTGAACATCATCATACCTGCTGTTTTTCCTGTTTAGTTCATATCCTGCCTTTCTTCCACAGTTTTTACAGCTTGTGTTGGGTGGGGTTAGTTTCTCGTTATAATCCAGTTTATACACGTAATCGTTCAGACATTGCTTGCATGTCCAATGAACATGTGTTATCTGATTATATACGGTGCTTCTTTTTTTCACTATTCCTTCAAAGCAGATGAATCTGTTGTTGTATCTTTGATGTATCTTTTCAAGTTTCACCTGCGGGTTAACGTTAACGAACCTGATTTTTGTCTTCTTTTGCTGTATACGCATTTTCCTGATATATCTTTCAATGCTTTTTGCAGTGGCCATATAATTTTCAGTCAATGCTTCGGTCAATACGGGATAATACTTGTCAAATATCATATAATCCAGTAATATCACTTCGTCTGTGGATACAAGCTCATCCCTGTAATGTTCTGATAATATCCTTTCCAATCTGTCATAATCTATACTTTTCATCAATAGTCTACCCCCATTGTTTTATGTCATATTGTCACCGTTTTTGTATGAATGAATACATATAGGAGAAAAATTTTTCAGGAGGAAAAAATCTCCTCATAGTAGCCGTCAACACATAGCCATTCCTTAAAGTCATTCGGATGGACAAAAAGTCTCTTTGCCTGAAAATCCAAATCATCATCTGAAACGTCGGATAAACATCTTAACGTATTGACTGCATTAATATAACCGGCAGGTCTTTCCTTACTTTTCTTATTAATCCGGGTTAACTGTTTGTCTATAAACTCAAGTTCCTTCTCTTTTCTTTCCAGCTTATATTTCAGATCATGTATGTCATCCTCCACAATGCTTTTCTTGCTAAGAAAATAGTCTTTGTTCAGAAAATACATGTTCAATGCTTCCTTAACAAGTTTGCTCTTGTTATCATATTTTTCAACCTTTTTTGCCAAATTTTTGTCCAGATATATTGTAGTTCTTACATTCAATATTTTCACCTACATTTTTTTCAAGTTATGCTATGTCTGAAGCTTAAAAATTAGTCTAAAATTAATAACCAAAATATTGATAAACACAGTATACATATATACCATTATGACAGTAAAGCCAAAAGTTATATAACAAGACACGTGCCTCTAAAAAGGATTTCCAGTGAAGTTCGAAAATGTGAAATAGAAATAAAAAAGCTGGAAAAATTAACTTTCATCCAGTCATGCTATAAGGGAAGTAGTATAGAAGAAGCAGCAACTCATGCGGGAATATCCATACCCACAGCCTACAGGTGGCTAAACAGATGGAACCGGGAAGGACTTGATTCAATAAGTCCAAAAAAAGGGCATCGGAAGGCTATCAAAATTAACGGATGAAGACAAAATTCAACTAAAAGAAACAATGATAAACACAGAACACCTAACAACCCAGAAACTACATGATATCATATTAAACGACTTCAATATGGATTACAGTCTAAAACAAACAAGAATCATAGCACATCAACTGGGATTTTCTTATTATAAACCAGACTCGCCTTTTGTAACAGGACCAGTGGATGCAGAATTGAAGTTAAAAGAAAGAATAGAAGACAATTAAGGGGAGCCCGTGGTTAAAATGGGATTTTTAAACAATTTATACAAACCAAAAAATAAACACAGCCATTTGCAAGTAAGACGAGAAGCAGTAAAAGAATTAACTGATGAAAATATACTAATTGATGTAGCAATTAATGACGATATGAGCACGGTCAGACATGAAGCAGTAAAAAAAATTACAAACCAGCAAGTGCTAATTGACATACTAAAAACTGATCATGATAAATGGGTCTGCATGGAAGCTCTTGAAAAAATAACAGACAATAACGTTCTTTCACAAACAGCAGAAAATCACGCCAATGACGATGTAAGACTTAAAGCAGCAATAAAAAGCAATAACGAAAAGGCATTGATGGAATTGCTCCTAAAATATGAGGACGTAACTTACACGATGAACAAAGACTACTTGGATGCTTTAAAAAGGATTACTGATGAAGATAAACTTATTAAAATAGCACGATATGCTAATAATAAACGTCTCAGAATAGAAGCTATCAACAGAATAAATAATCAGGATACACTAATAAACATAGCAGCATATGATAAAAATTCAGAAATACGCGAAAAAGCAACAAAAAGAGTGGAAGATAAGCAACTATTATCTAGAAAAATAAAAGAAAAAGAAATAATGGAAAAAGAAAGAACAAAACAGTTTAATCTTGACATTGCAAAAACTAATAAGTATAAAAGTAACAGACACAGTGCTGTTCTAGATTTAGATGATGAAGAATTGTTGAAAGATATTGCATTAAACGGGGAATATGATGATTCTAGATATGAAGCTGCATCCAAGATAAGAGATGAAACTATTCTAAAAGACATTGCAAAAAATGCAGGTGATAAATGGGTTCGTAGAGCAGCAACAAGTAACATCAAAGACCAGAAATTTATAATTGAAATTCTTCAAAGTGATGTTGAAATAGTTCGTGAAGTTGCTGCAATGAAAATTACTGATGAAAAAATATTGTTAGAAACAGCCAAAGATGATTCAAGCACCAAAGTTTGTGATATAGCCAAAGACAGATTAAAAGAATTATATCCCGACTCACTATACATAATTGATACAGAAAAAGTAAATGAGATTGAGGATGATTCCCGATTAATGGACGTTATCAATTATGCATTGGATTATAATGTTAAATTGGAAGCCGTTAAAAAAATCAACAGTCAAGAAGTATTGCTTAATATAATAGAAAGCTTTGATGACAGGAGCATATGTGAAGAAGCAGTTAAAAACCCTAACTTATCAGACCAGGAAAAAATTATAGACATAGCACGAAATCATGAGGATAACTTCATCAGAATAGAAGCCGTCAAAAAAATAGAAGATGAAAAAGTCTTGGCCTCTCTACTAGAAAACTTGGATTATTTTGACATTGAAAAAGATGTTGAAAGAATAGAAGATGAAAAGTTATTAATCTGCCTGGCAAAAAATGCTCAAAACAAGTATGCCAGAAGAGAAGCAACTATGAAAATCAAGGATGAAGAAACATTAATATATGTATTTGAACATGACTCGGAGACTATTGTTCGTTCACATGCCATTAAAAATCCACACTTCACCAGTCAATCTCTTCTTGCAGGCATTGCAAATGACAGTAGCGAAGAAAACGATATTCGCAGATACGCCATAGAAAAAATAACAGATAAAGAAGCACTGCTGGCATTGTCTCATGATTCTACCTTTGAAGTGATTACAAATAGGGAATGTGTAGGATATAGTGACCATGATGGATATGAATATGAAGTAACACGTACCGAATGCTATCCTATTCGCGACACTGCATTATCCAGGCTGAAAGAATTAGGATATGAGTAATATGTTCTCATATTGAGTTAAATTAATATTATAAAAAACGTTAATCCTCCCCATTTTTCTTTTAATAATTATTATATTAACAATATTATCTTATTAAATAAGTATAATTTCATAAGCCTCCTTTTTTAGAGCTACCTAGTGCACCATAATCATCGTAGTCAGTGCTTTCTTCATAATACCTGTCATAACCACCACAAAGTTACTTATTTGCCTCTATTCTAACATTGTACTGTCTGTTAAAAAGGCTGACATCTTCATGATTTCTTTTTATGTATTTTAATCCTTTAATGAAATTTTATTTATTATCTTTATTTTTCCTGATTGAATATATTTTCCTTATTCTCATTTTAATTTATTTCTTGGCATTATCCGACAGATAGGCGTTAAAGAACCTTGGAAAAATAAATTCAGAGGAAGATAGATTCCAACTGAAAGAAACACTTAACAAACAGGCTGAAGAGTATATGGAAGACTTATCTAAGAAAACATTAATATCCATCAAGCCATAAACAATTAATAACAATAGTGTTTGAGGAGCACGTGGTTAAAATGGGTTTTTTAAACAATTTATTCAAACCAAAATATAAACACAGTGACTGGAAAATAAGACGTGAAGCAGTAAAAGAAATAAGTGATGAAAAAATATTAATTGACATAGCAAAAAGTGATGATTCACCCAAGGTTCGAGAAGAAGCAATAAACAACATAAACAATCAGGCAGTACTCAAAGAAATCATAGAAACAGACAACGATTCACTTGTACAATTCTTTGCTTTTCGTAATATTGAAAATCGTGAAGATTATCTTACAACTATAACTGATCAATGGTTATTGGCCAAGATAGCTGAAAGGGACGAAGATGAAAGTATAGCAATAAAAGCAGTACGAAACATGTCAGATGAAAGACTTCTGGCTGGTATTGTGGAAAATTTCAGAATCAAAAATAATGTACGCATAGAGGCAGCAAAGAAAATCACAGACAAAGAAATAATAGTGGATATTTTATCGAAAAAGCTGATGAATGAATCTATCAAACTTGAAATTATAAAAAACATTGATGATGAAAAAACTCGGACAGAGATTGAAAAAGAAACACAGGTTAAAATGTTAGGAAATAAACTTTTAACAGAAAAAAATACGTGCAATGAAGACGTCTATAACATGCTAATATCCGATAAGGAATTTTTCTACCATGATTGTATTCAGATTGCAAGTCAGTTGGAATCTAACGGTTGTGATATTATGGCATTACTTGCATATATCGATGAGGACATTAAGAATTCAGGTTTTGATGAACAGACTGCATGGCTAAATCAGAAAAACATAAAATACGTTGAGGATAATATTAATCGTTTAAGAGATAAGATAGGAAACGAATTACTTCCTGCAGATAAATATGAAATCAAAAGCTTCATTAAGAAAATGGTAGAATCAGTAAAGTAAGCGGGGGACTGTGAAGATAAATTATTCAAGTCGATAGTTCCTAAAGAGTTTATATAGGATTAAAGGACAGATATTAGTCTATAATACAATTTACTTTCTATGTTAAAGTATATATGGGTGGAAAACAGCATGATTAATGCCAACGATTTAAAATGGGATGAAAAATTAAATATCAATACCAACATTTTTGATTACCTGGAGGAGGACTACCAGAATTATGGTTATGATCCCACTCCTTATGTTGTCCTGGAGGAAATGGTCAAGCTAGACTTATTAAAGAGTGATGACACTGTATTGGATTATGGCTGTGGAAAGGGCAGAGTCGGTTTTTTCTTAAACAGAGAGGTAGGATGTAAAGTTATTGGCCTGGATCATAGTCAAAGATTATTGGAGATGGCAGAGAGTAATTTGGAAAGTTATGGAAAAACGGAGGACATTTCCTTTGTTCATTCAAAGGCTGAAGAATACATGCCAGATGAGGCCAACTGTTTTTATTTTTTTAATCCTTTTTCATCCAAGATTTTCAGGCAGGTGTTAAGAAGAATTGGCCAGTCGGTTGAATGTAATCCGAGGGATGTTCTGATATTCTTTTATTATTCAACTATTGAATATAAAACTTATCTTCCGACAGAAACACGTTTGGAGCATGTTAGGACAGTTGAATTCACACCTGAATCAATCAATGACAGGGTATCTGCCAAGTTGTCCGTGTACCGGTTCCGGCAGATATGATATGTCTAATTTACTTTTTTTTAACAATATTATTTTTTAGGTGAGTTATAAAAATATTCTGAAAAATTTATTTTTTTATAGGTGAGTTATAAAAATATTTTAATATTATATTTTTTTATAGGTGAGTTATAAAAACTTGGAAAGTTATGAAAAGACGGATGATATTTCCTTTGTTTATTCAAAGGCTGAAGAATACATACCTGATGAGGCCAACTGTTTTTATTTTTTTAATCCTTTTTCATCCAAGATTTTCAGGCAGGTGTTAATAAGAATTGGCCAGTCGGTTGAACGTAATCCGAGGGATGTTCTGATATCTTTTATTTTCAACTATTGAATATAAAACTTATCTTCCGACATAAACGCGTTTGGAACATGTTAGGACAATAGAATTCACGCCTGAATCAATCAATGACAGTGGTATCTGCCAAGTTGTCGTGTACCTGTTCAGGCAGATATGTCTATTTTATCCCTTTTTTAGACCAGTGTCATGTTTTTCTTTCTGCTGAAATCCTGGTATAACTTGGTGAAAAGATCCGGGTTAAATTGGTTGTCTTCATTGTCATAATCGTTTATTTCACAGACTTCCGTGGATTTGGCCGTGTTGATGTTGCATATCCAGTGGCTTTTTACTTCTTTGCGGAAGGCGTTCTGCAGTAAGTCCTTGTTGTTGTAGGTTACTATCCATTTGTTTGCCTCTTTTTCAAACTTGATAAGGTTCTTATACTGGTGTGTATGGTATATGTATTCATCTGAGTATTGTATGGAGTATACCTTGTATTTTTCTTCCAGATCTTTCTGCACAAGCTTTGTGTAATGATCATTTATTCTAAGGTCTGCTCTTACCATGCTTGACTTGCCTAGTATTATGTTGTTTACTCCTTCTTCGTCTATGCTTATCGGTAGTTGACCATTGTTCCAGTCAAATGCCAGTTTCACCACTTCTTTGAGTAGTTTTTTATCAGTTATTTCTTCTTTGAGTGTTTTGTAGCTTAGTTTTGCGTTTCTGCATAGTTTGTAGTATTTGAGTTTCAGTTTCCCGTTTTCTGTTTCCAGTAGTTTCACTTCTTCTGGTGTGTATTCTCTTTTGTTGTCGTTGAATAATTGTTTTATGATGCTGGTTGTGAATCTTTTTTCTTCCAGGTCGTCGAATGTGGAGTATCTGATCTTGTTTACTGCTTCTTCTATTTCGTTCCATTTGATGTAGTAGTCTTTTTTCTTGTATGTTGTCAGTTTTATGTTATTTTCTCCAATTCCTGATATGAGTCCTGTTTTGTAGTATTCCTTATGCGTTATTATTTCCATTTTTATTTTCTGAAAGTTTTCGTCCAGGTTGAACTTTTTGGGCGTGTATGATGTTTTATCTATGTTAATATCCGAGAACAGCCATGATAGTATTGACAGGTGTATTGCGTTTATTATTTTGTCCTCTTTGTAGTCCTTTAGGGCTTGTTCTATTTCTTTCCAGGAGTAGAAGTTGTTTTCTATTTTCAGGTATTTTTCTCCGATGCCTTTTATTGTTAACGTGTCTGAGAGACTTTTTGTCTTGTATTGGTCTTTGTGTTCTATTACGTGTTGTTTTACTTTGTCGAATTCATCGTTGCTTGTGTATTGTAATCTTTCTACTTCCATAAGTCATCATACCATTTTTGTGGGGGTTATATAATAGTTTAATTCTTTGTATTATTAATCTTTGCAGGGGGGCTTAACTTCCTCCAAAATGGAATATTTTATTATTATTATAAATATATTAGTATGCCAAACTATATATAATAGAATATACAGAATATCTATAGATGCGATAACAGAGAGCATAACTGAAAAAAGAAAAACAGGTATACATGATGTTATTCATCTATAACAATAGTAATTGAGAACGTTTATCAAAAAATATATAATTAATAATTATGGGAATAATATATGCCAATGGTGGTATGGAAAAATGGAAGAGGAAAATACTCAAAATAATAGGGAATACGTGGATGTAATTGATTTGGATGGAAAAATAGTTCAATTAAACGATGAGGGACTATACTACACAGATGATGACGGTAAGAACTATTCAATAAGAATTGATTTCATAGATACATTCGGAGATATTGAAACTTACCTTTTAACAGGTTGTGAACCAACCAGTATTGATAATTACGACATCGAACAGATAAAGCAGGACAAATATGAAGGAACCTTTATCCTTAAGATAGTACTGGCTGATGGAACAATATTAAAT
Organism: uncultured Methanobacteriaceae archaeon; assembly: GCA_964620575.1. GTDB lineage: Archaea > Methanobacteriota > Methanobacteria > Methanobacteriales > Methanobacteriaceae > Methanosphaera. The sequence continues at coordinate 16,190 of CAZUHM010000024.1, forward strand.
CATTATTACACGTACATAGGTATGGAAGATGAGGAAAATTTCAAGGTAGTTCCAACTAAAATACCTAAGCTAAATATATACACAGTAGATCCGACCAGAATAATTTCAAGAAACTGGTATTATGTTGAAAGCATGCCTGACGATACCCAATACTATACCTGTGATGACATAAAATAAGAAAAGAATGATTTTCACTAAACTCGCTTTAGAGAATTTAAAAATAGTTATAATGAAAATAAACAATAGCTTCTAATAAAAACTATGGGGTAAAAAGAGAAATGGAAAATAGGGATGCAGGACTTATCATAATGATAATAGTCCTTATGGCTGCATTTGGAGCATACGCATACATGCAACCAAGCTACAAAGCAATAGAAATGAGCGGATACCAGTTGGAAGTACCAAACAGTGACGTATCTGTGAAAAACACCACCAGTAACTATAACCAGTACAGGGATTCAAAAAACAATCTTACAATAAGAACATGGGCATGGAAAGACACTCACGACTTCAATCTAAACGGCTCGGTAGAAATAGGAGAACCGTGGGGAAAGGGAATAAGCACGACAAACGCAACAAAAGACAACATATCCGTATACAACAAGACAGGCACCTACACATACTATGATATGGACATGACCAAGGGCACAATGATCGTAATCACAACAGACAACTTCAACGAAATCATACACACACTAAAGACAATGAACAAAAGCACAATAACACCAGCAGATAACAATATAATCAGCATGACGCTAAATAATACAACAGAGGATAACCAGACAGAAAACAATCAGACAAATACCAAGAGCAAAGCAAAGTCAACAACATCATCAAAAAAGAAATCAACTTCAAGTTCCAACACAATAAACGGGGAAGAAATCGTAGTAAGACATGACTACTGGGAGGCACCAGATGATGTTGAATATATAGGAACAGAGAATAATGTCTACCTCCGGGAAAAAAGTTCCGGAAAAACCTATAAAAGATACCTTGACCGTGAAAATTGGGAATATTATTTTAAGTAAATTAAAAATATTCTCCTATTCTCATTTTCTGATAACAATTAAACTCATACTCACCTAGAAACAATATAACTTATAGGAGAATAACAAAATGATAGAACTAGATACAAAATATGTTTTTCATATTCCCACATACAAGTTTGAAAACAATGAACTATTCCTCTTAAACATAGATAAGTTAATAAAGGATTTAATAAAACAATTTGAAGAAAAAGGCTATGAAAGTTTGTACATGACAAAGGTCACAGGCTACTACAACTCCAGAAGCTTTGACGAGATACTCCTAACACTATTCATATCACAAGAAGATACTGAAAAAAATAACAGAACATCCCCAGATAAAATATTCATGAAATGGTACAAAGAAAACAATGACCTCCTGCAGCAGGAAGCCTTCGCATACGAAAAAAACAACACAATGTATGTGGAAAAAATAATTAAGAAGAATTAATCTGAGTAATTTTCATTGAAATTTAGGAGGATATTTGTACTTGAAAAAGTAGTTGATATTGATTCTGAAGACATATATGGACAATTATTGTTAATCTAAAAGAAGATTATAATAAGATTCTAGGAGCCATTGGTGCTGGAGATATACTCGTCAATAGAGGAATATTAGATAAAAATCTTGAAACTTTAGGTCAAGGATTATATAATTTAGGCTATTTATTAAATGAGTTAAATGTTTTTGATGGGGAATTATAGAATACAATTAGGAGAGACTATATTAAATAAGATTAAAATTCGAGGGTGTGCAACAATTATACGAATTAATGTCTTGTTGACTCCCCCCCCCCAGATTTTTTTGAGTAAAATGTCAACAATTCTTTTTCATAATTTTATTGTATTATTTCATATTGGTATTTCTTGTTGTTCTATATTGTGTATTATTATGTTTTGTGCTGTTGCCATAAGTAATTGTTGTGTTAAAAGCTTTTTCTTGTCCTATTACATGGAATTATCTGTATTTTAGGTTATGTTTATTGTGTGCGAATTTTGATTCAGCATTTGGCATACAATCTTTTATATTCCTCTTGTGCTTCATCTGTTTGCATACGATAACGTAATTTTTCAGTTGCTTTGCTTACATAATCAGTTATTACATATAGTTGTCATATTATCTAGTTAAGCATTTATTTCGTACAGGACAATTAGTACATGCTGTTCCATAATATACTACTTACGTCCTTGAATTTATTTAAGATATATTGTTTTTCATTTTATAGTTTTGTTCTTCTGCAAATGTAACATTTTTTTTATTCATCCCCATGTCATGTCGTATTTCCCCTATCCACGTGTTTTTTTTGTTGTCGTTGAGATGGTCATCGTAGTTTGTCTTTGTCTTCGAAAGCTTTTCGTATTATCTGCATATATAATTTTTATATGCTTTCATCCTTTAAGAAGTCAATAATGTTGATGGTTGTGATTCCATGTTTTGAGTAATCTGTTATATCTTCTGTGATAATGTATTTTGGGAAATTGTCTTTAATTTTCTCTAGTGGTCTGAATTCTCTTTCTCTTGTGTATTCTCCTTTTAAAGTTTCTGAAACTTGAACGTAAATCATGTACTTGTTTTTCTTACAGACAAAATCTATTTCTAAATCACCATATATTCCTACTGTTATTTCATAATCTCTTCTTAGTAATTCATTGTATACTATGTTTTCTAGTTTCTGACCTTCATTATGGTCGTTATCTCCCACTAATGCTTTGTAAAATCCATGATCCATCAAATAATATTTTTCATTAACTGATAATATTTCTTTTCCTTTTAAATCTTCTCTTTTTACTTGTGAGAATATTAATGCATTTCTTAATAGTTTTATATAGTTTAATATTTTTTCCGGATTAGCTTTTCTTTTTTCATGTTTGAAGAATTTGCTTATACTATTAGCTGAGAATATGTGTCCTATATTATCTATAAGAAAATATATCAATCGTTCTAAAAAGTCTATATCTCGTACATCATAACGTCTTATTACATCTTTAAGTAGTATTGAATCATATACATTGTTGATGTAATTAGTTTTTCCGTCTTTTAGTTTTTGTAAGTAAGGTAATCCGCCATATTCTCTGTATTCTTCAAAAAGTTCTATTTCCTCGTATTTGTTCAGTTCTTTTCTTTTACTTTGATAAGTTAATATTTCATTAAATGATAATGGATATATTCTAAATTCAACATATCTTCCGGCTAGGTGGGTAGCTAATTCTCCGGATAGTAAGTTTGAATTGGAACCAGTAATGTATAAGTCACAATCTATATCAACCATATATGATACTATGCTTTTTTCCCAGCCTTTGACATTTTGTATTTCATCAAAGAATAAGTATGTTTTCTCATTCCTATTTTCTGTAAGTTTAAATATTATTTCATCTAATTCTTTAGGATTGTCTATCCATTTATATTTTGATGATTCGAATGATATAAAGAATATATTTTCTTCAGAGATTTGTCTGTTGTTTTTTAATTCTTCGATTATTAGTTTTAACATTGTGGTTTTTCCACATCGTCTCATACCAGTTATTACTTTGATTAAATCAGTGTCTATGAAGTTTTTTATCTTATTCAAGTAAAAGTCTCGATTAATCATAATAAATCAACTCTTAATTCATGTCTGATAAAATTAGTCATTCATTAAGTTTTATCAGATATATCTGATAAAATAAAATATAATGTCTAATTTATAAGATATACTATATAAAACTTTGGATATAAAATAATGTAAATATTTTTACTTCATATTATTTAACCATATGATTAGTATGCTGTTAATTATCCTATACTTATTGAATATATATAATGTTCTATGAAATACGTATTGTTGTAGTATCATTCAATACTCTGCATTATAACTGTAGGAATATCTTCAGTTATCATAATTTCATGGTTTATCCTCCGAAAGATTATGAAAGTGTTACTTATTAATCAGCATCAAATATTGTATCTTTTTCAAGACTATTTTTTTTGCTTCGTCATAGCAGATTATACAAAATAAAACAACACTCCCCCATTGTAACACAATAACATTTTGTACAAAAGGAATTTTACAAAAAAAGTGTAGCACAGCACCTAAATTAGCAAAACATGCCTGTAGCACATAATAAGCAGCACAAAAATGTGGAACAAAAAGGGAATGTAGCACAAAAAATTATTATAGAAACAAATTAAACCCCCCTCATCTATATTTATATTAATATTATTTTTCCAATCTGGATCTTCCTAAAAAAAATCCAAGAGTACAATTTAACAATACCCATTTTTTTGATAAACATTTTTCACCAACATGTTAACTATTCATCCAAACACTAAAAAGAACATAAACTATAATTTACTAATTTTTAAACTAAAAATGAAAAACCTATAAAAAGCTTTAAAAAATTAATTAACAATTGAACATTCGCGGGGGCGGGGGGGGGGGGGGGGGGGGGGGGGGGTGGTGGGGGGGGGGGGGGTGGGGTTGTGGGGGGGGGGGGGGGGGGGGGGGGGGGGG
>CAZUHM010000025.1:0-254 GCA_964620575.1 uncultured Methanobacteriaceae archaeon
ACCACAAGGAAAATTAGGAAATATTCAACTAAAATCAATGAATAAAGAGCACACCCCCGTTTCATTATGGTGCCTAAAACATTTAAACATAAAAGACGAAGATACTGTATTAGACATTGGATGCGGTGGTGGAATGAACATCAACAGAATGGCCGAAAATGCCAAGAAAGTTTAAGGAATAGACTACAGTATCGAAAGTGTGAAATTATCCAGAGAAGTTAATGAAAAGTTAATCAACGAAGGAAAAGTTGAAG
>CAZUHM010000025.1:264-20411 GCA_964620575.1 uncultured Methanobacteriaceae archaeon
TCCCGACCACGCAGGGAAAGGATCCCTCCTCTCGAGCTAGCAGGCGGAAACGGGTCCAATCTGGATATGGGCATCGGTGAAGTAAAAAGAGTTCTGAAACCCGGAGGAATATTCCTGATTGGAATGGAAACAAACGGCTCAAATAATATGATAATGAAATTTTGGAATCATTTCATAGATATGGAAATGTATACCGATAAAGAAATAACCTCTTTTTTAGAAAATAACGAGTACAACCAGATAACAGTTTACCTAAGAGATGGAAAAAACAGAAAAGAAATAATAAAAGATAGTACTGGTAAAAAAATGCTTGATGATGACTTTAGTAATGTATCCTTTTCTGATAAATTCCTAGAATGGGTAACCGTAATTGCAAGAAAATGATGATTAAGAATTTGTTGATATTGAATTATCCACATTTTTTTAAGAAAAATAATCTCCACAAAATATATACTATTAATTTTTTACTGTCAATCTAATGAAATGTTATATTGAATACCCATCAGCAGTTATAATTATTTCTTTTTAGGGTAATGTCAATAAGTCTCTATACTATTTTTTCTATAAGCGTCCTAAATAATTATTCAAAGATATAATGTGAAGACAGAATATAATTAATTTTTAAATCAGATAAGATTTACCCACTTATCAAGCTAAATAATGAGTCAGTCAATTAATATTTGAAGTTATGAATTCTTTTTGACAAAAAAAGTATTAATGAAATTAAATAGAAAATTATCTAGAATTAAAGTTAACCATAATATTGGAGGATACAAAATGAGATATATTGTGATGTCTGGTACATCTGATGCAACAAAAGTTATTGAATTTTTAAGTCAAGATGAAAATAATTACATTCTTGCAACGACTGTGACAGATTATGGTGGAAAAATAGCAGAATCTGCTGGAGCAACTGAGGTTATTACACACGCTCTGAAAGAGGATGATTTTATTAATCTGATGAATGAAAAAAATATTGATACCCTGATAGATGCTACACATCCCTTTGCTGCTGTAGCAACTGAAACTGCAATAGAAAGTTGTGAAAAAGCAGGAATAAATTATATTAGATACGAAAGAGCTTCAACAGTATTACCAGAATCTGAACTCATACATTACGTAAATTCCTTTGAAGAGGGTGCTGTTAAATCAAAAGAGTTAATAGAAAATACTGATGGTAAATTAATGCATCTTGCAGGAGTTCTTAACTTAGGAAAAATTACCGAAGTTGTCGGTCCTGAAAATGTTGTTCCACGTGTTCTCCCAAATAATTTCAGCATATCCAAAACACAAGAAACTGGAGTTCCTGCAGCCAATATTGTTGCAATGCAGGGAACTTATTCCAAAGAATTCAATATGGCAATTATGAAAGAATACGACATTTCTGCCATCATTACCAAAGAAAGCGGTGAAAGTGGCGGTGCTGAAAATAAGATTAATGCAGCATTGGAATTAGGCATTCCTGTTGTTTTAATATCAAGACCTAAAGTTGAAAAATTAGATAATCATATTATGGTTAGATCCATAGAGGAATTAGAAAAAATTATTTAAAACTTGTTATTTTTTGGGAATGGAGGTTATATAATAAATAGCCTCAGTTCGCCCATCATTCATCATCAGTTCAGAGCTCATAGGGTTCATCATTGGCTATTTTTTAAAAAAATTTGAAATGTAATCTGTTAGTTATACATTACTGGGTTTGCTGTTTGATTAGTGTTCTTGTTTTTGTTTAATACTTTGTCTAAAGCATCTTCAAAGTTTTTGGAAGATACACTGTAATGTTCTTCACGTATAGCAAACATACCTGCTTCAGTACATATTGATTTAAGGTCTGCTCCTGAGGCAGATTTTGCGTTTGATGCAATTGATTCCAAATCTACGTCCGGATCCAATGTCATGTTTCTGGTGTGTATTTTAAGAATTTCAAGTTTACCTTCTTCATCAGGTACAGGCACTTCAATTATTCTGTCAAATCTTCCAGGACGTATTAATGCTGGGTCCAGAATGTCCGGTCTGTTTGTAGCTGCTATAATACCAACATTACCTCTTGATTCGAAACCGTCCATTTCAGCCAGTAATTGCATGAGTGTTCTTTGAACTTCCCTGTCTCCACTGGTTGATCCTTGTAATCTTTTTGCTGCTATAGCATCTATTTCATCTATGAAAATTATTGCTGGAGCTTTCTCTTTTGCAAGTTCAAATACTCCACGTACTAGACGTGAACCTTCTCCTATGTATTTTTTTACAAATTCGGATGCTACTATCTTAATGAAGGTTGCGTTTGTTTCATGTGCCACGGCCTTTGCAAGTAGTGTTTTACCTGTTCCAGGCGGTCCATAGAAGAGTACTCCCTTAGGTGGTGTGATACCGACTTCTTCAAATATTTTAGGATTTTTAAGTGGTAATTCCACTGTTTCTATGGTTTCTCTAATTTGATCTTTTAATCCACCAATGTTTTCATATGTTATGTCAGGTGCTTCTTCTATTTCCATTCCTGATACTAATGGATCTTTTTCTGATGTGAGTATGTCAACTATACTGAATGTTTGTTGGTTTAATGCTACTCTGGAACCTATTTCTACCCTGTTAGCATCTTTATCTGCATATTTTAACAGGAATGACGGTCCGGTTGTACTTTTTACTACGACCTGATTATCTTCTAGTATTTCAGATATTGTTGCCAATACTAATGGTGGTGTTCTGAATCTGTTAATTTCACTTTTAAGTGATTTTACTTCACGATCTAATCTTAGGTTTTCATTTTCTAATAAAACTTTATCCTTTTCTAATTTTCTTACTTCCCAAGTTAGATTTCGTTCGATTGTTTCATGTTTGTCTAGGAGATTTGATAATTCCATATCATGTTCTCTCTTGACATTTGCATCAAATTCAGGTTCTTGCATGAATGTACCTCCTTGAATTCTTATTTTCTTCGTTTATAATTATTCTGATTAAATTTCTTTTTACTAACTTTATGTTATTATTTTATATATTCTTGTTACATTTATAACTTTAAGTTTTCATCATTATTATAGCTATTTGTATTTTTAAAAATATTCTTCGTTATACCTAAAATATTCTAGAAGACTAAAAGAAAAATAAGTAAATTAAACAAAAAAGTTATTTTAATTAAAAAACAGATTAGTATATACAATTAATAATAAGTGAATAAAATGAACTGTGAAATATGTGGAAGCGAAATAAAAGGAGAACCTTATAAAACCAAAATAGATAATTCCCTTATGGTAACTTGCAAAGAATGTTCTAGATATGGTAAAGTTCAAAGTAAACCTCAAACACCTAAAAAACGAGCTCCTAAAGGTAAAAACAACAGTAACTACAACAATAGACCTAACAGAAACCAGCCTTACAGCAGAAAATCCAAAGAAGAAGACTATGAACTAGTTGAAGATTACGCTAAAATCATCAGACAAAAACGTGAGATGAAAGGACTTACACAGAAACAGTTAGGAGAAAAAATGTATGAAAGAGAATCTGTAATCCATAAAATAGAAAATGGAAAAATGGTTCCTGATACAAAAATTGCTCGTAAGTTAGAAAAAGTATTGAATATAACAATTATCGAAAAATTAGATTCAGACGAAAGAGAATTCCAAGATGCTAGACGTTTCAAAGAAGCAACCATTGGAGATATTGCCAGAATAAAAAGAAAATAATCTAAAAAGGAATCTATTTTTTCCCTTTATTCTTTTTAGATGAATAATAACCATCAAACACCTTAGCCTTATTAAATTCATTAAGTAAATCAGGATATTCAGGATACTCTTCACTGATAACTATTACATGTGCCGGTGGATGAGTTTTTCGTATATTGATTATACTGGTAGTGGTATTTTCCTGAACCTTTACAAGTACAGGCACCTTAATATCATTACGTGGCTTCTGTTTAATAACTCTTTTTGTAACATCATATACTGATTCCAATGAAACAATTTTTGGTTTACCATCAATTGTTAACTTTGCATGTCTTTCCAAATCGGCAAGAACATTCAAAGCTTTTTTCTTATTCATTGCTCTAATTAAAATTAATGCCATAAATAAACTCCATAAAAATAAATAAAAAAAGATTTAGAGGACTACCGTCTTCTAAAGAAAGATTTGATTAATGTACTTCTGAATAATGCTAACAATATTAGCAGAATTCCTATAATTGTCTGAATATTACCCAATGCATCGAAGATGTTTGAATCTATTGGTAAATTCCATGTCGGTGATGTTCTTCCATTAGTAGCAGGAGTAAAGTACACACCTACTGCTTTGATGTTTTCTTTAATGTTCAAGTCAGATGTATCAATATGTTCTACACCAACAATAGTACTACTGTCTATAGCCCTGTTAACTGATTTAGCTATCTGTATCGGATCATAACCATATCTAGTTACTGCTGCTGATACAACATCACTTGTTGCTTCAGATAATCCTCTCTTATCTGAACCATATACGGATACTGACGGATTATCACTAGATACTGTTATTGCGTTACCTAATGCTTCATAAGCATAGATTGTTGTTAATGGACTTCCATCTACCGGTGAAACCTGGTAATTATTAGCTTCAGGGAAACCAATACTCCAACCACCACTGCTTACCTTACTGTATGGTTTATCCATTTCATAACCAACTTCATTTAATTGTTCAGGAGTGAACATGTCCCCAGTTGTTATACCTGAAATTAAGTTGATTGCACCTCCACCGTGATTCTCACCGGAATCCTTAGCAACTTCTTCAAATGTCTTTTCTACGATGGTTGTAGCAGGATATCCATCACGAATCATTTTACCAATATTCATAGCTGTTTCTAATCTTACCCTATCTGCAGTTCCATACTTAGGGTTTCCTTCAGAGTTACGAAGGTGTAAAATTGCCCCTCTTGTACCTGCAGGCACGGATGCAACTCCTCCAGAAGCAGCCTGAATCTTAATATTGCTACTACTATCTACTGTAACTATGTATACTTTGTAATCCCCACCTACTGCAATACCTTCGGTAGGATTAACTGCCATTAGACGTATACCTTCAAAACCCTGTGCAACTGACACTATTTCCTGCAGTGTCTTATTTGCCTGAAGTTGTGTTAATGCAGTAATAATTGCTGCAATACGAACATCGGAAGTACCTTCCCCCCCGGAGAGGAGAGCAATCTTCTGTTCCTGAGAAAATATGAATGTTGACTGGAACATGTTTGATGCATAGGACTGACTTCCCGCAGCACAACCGTTAGGATCCTGTCCTGTTGGATCAGTAATTACTGCTACGTTCATGGTTGCTGAAGCAGTTGAGGATAATAGTACTATCATTAATAATAGCATTGCTATTTTTGTAATTTTTGAATGTTTACCCATAATACCACCGATTATCCTGTTTCAACATTTCCACCAGAAGTAGATGAATTAGTAGTTGCATTACTTTGAACTTTTACCTGAATTACTGAGAAATCTTCAACAACGTTCACAACTACATTACCTGTGGATGAATCAACCTGAACTTCCGCTACATTAATTGGAGCAATGGATGTTCCAGGTATAGTAGATGTTTTTACCAGCGATTCGGCATTTTTAATAGCATCCGACAGTAGCAGCTGCCTTTGTGAAGTTATAAGAGTATTTCCCTTAATATAACTACCGTCTCTAAAACCAGCAGCTTGTACATTATATTTGATTGTAGAAAGAGGAACAATATCATTTCCTTTCACCATTATCCCTGCAATAGGAACACCGTCTTCTACACTATCCGAGGATGCAAATGCGACATAGGTCATTGCACGACCGGATAATATTAAAACAAAAGCCAAAATCAAAATGATTAAAGTATCTCTTCTAACTTTTATAAACAAAATTTCACCCCTATTAAAAGTATATGTTAAAAAATTATTCCTAAAGAATTTCTTGATACACTTTATTTATAGAAAGATAATTATTATGTATAGATATATTTTTTATTTTATAAGTAGATTTGTTAAATATTAGAACCTTACTAAAAAAAATATTCTAGAAAAAATATGTCTTTAATTCTCAAGGAGGAGATTTTCGTATTAATGCTATTTAAGACTTCCCTGCCAAATAATATTCCCAGGAGATTAGATAAACATATACAATGTTATTAGAGTCAAACTTGTTAACACAAAAAGAGTTTAAAAAAAGTGGAGTTTATAAGGTTACAAATCATATCTTTCAATGAAAATGTCCTTATACTTGAATGCAGCCTCACCAGTACATATGATTAAATCGGCATCAATATCCAACGACTTGTCAAATCCTGTCAATACCTGTTCCACACTTGCACCAAGCGTACCATGCTTTTCTTCCGAAGACATGCTTTCAGGAAGTACAATCTTATCAGCATACTGATTATTTTCAAGAGCTTTCTTCGCACACAAGTATGCATTATATGATGCGGGAACTATATAATCGGAATATTCTGCAGAACATTTCAATATTTCATTGTCTCCGACCATACCTGATTCTGAGGATGTTGTAATGACATTCACTATTGTACCGTAAAGATTCTTCAACTCCTTAAGCACTGTTGTCATACCTGCAGGATTATGTGCATAATCTATCATAATTTCCTTATCAGAAATTTCTCCGATTTTCTGCATTCTACCGTTTACTCCACCAAATGTTAAGAACGCTTCCTGAATTTCATCAAAGGACATGTCCAATACTTCCTTAGCAATAATCAGTGCACCAAGAGAATTGTAAATGTTATGTAATCCCTTAATGTTTAACTTGAAGTTATATTTCCCGTCCTCTGTTATTAATGTGAATTCATCATGCTCATCATTAATATTGGTAGCAAGATAATCCGGTTTAGCATATTTTATGCCACAGGCACATTCATATTTACCTACACCTGCAATTGTTTCATCAATTTTTACCTCATTACCACAGAAGCACTGCTTGTATGATTGTCTGAAGGACTCTGTTTCAACACCAAATGTTACGAGATTACCTGTATAATCCATATTCTTCAGCAAGGACATAACTGTAGGATCATCACTATTTACTATCAGCATCTTATTTTTAAGTAATTCGACCAGTTCACCTTTCACTTTTGCATAATTCAGGAAATCATGACTGTTTGTAAGGTGGTCTTCCGTAATATTGGTTATCAGTCCCACATCAGCCTTGCATGAACTTATGAGTTTTGTTAAACTTCCTTCAAAACCGAATGTCCCTGTTTCAAGTATGCTTAGATCACCATTTAATCTTGACTGTAATGGTGGAATATCAGCAAGATTTCCCTGCATGTTCTCTAGGTTATGTTCACACGGATTCAGTGAGTGTGAATATGCCAAATGCTTTATCAGTGTTGTCGTGGTTGTTTTTCCGTTAGTTCCCGTTATACATATTACTGGGTGTGCTGGTTCAAATAGTTCAAATATGTCTTCAACGGTTACTATTGGAGTTTGTTGTTCTTGGACTGTTTTATATAACTTTGATTTTGATTCTATTAATTGTGTCGGCATTACAATATAATCGGAAGATGATATGAAATCTTCAGGCAACTTTCCATAATATACTGTCATGTCAGGATAATCAGTTAATGAACTTCCAAATCGGCAATCCTCCCTATTAACCATGTCTGTTGCCTGTACCTTAAATCCGTGATCCATCAATATTCTTGCAATTAAATTACCGTTAACGCCACAGACACCAATAACACCAAAAAGTGCATCTTCATTAATATCAGTTATTTGCATATCTGTTACGACCTTCTTCTAATCCGTTAATCAATTTTTCCTTAACCTGTTTGTAAGAAGTTGTTCCACCAATACCTAAATGAACAATGTAATCTCCAGGTTTAGCATATTTCATTGCCAGTTCAGCAGCTTCATCCACGGTACATACTGCTAACTTGATAATGTCATCATTTTCTATTGCATTCAATAAGCCCAATGCAGAATCCATATGTAATTCTCCGGTAATTTCAACATATCCTGTTGCTATTACCATATTCGCATAGTCTCCCACGGTACGGCCGCTTTCTATGTTATCACGTATTGTTGTTGAATCAACACATCCGAAGACAACAATAATGTTTTCATCCTTTATAAAGTCCAATGCCTGTCTGATAGACAATTCAGAACAGGATGAGTCAAAGTATGCTTCAACACCATTATATGTTCCAAGATGTTCCATTCTTCCACTTACACCAGTAAACAATGCCAGACCTTCCTTGATTATGTCCCATGATATTCCATATTCCAGACATACCGATATTGCTGCTGTCAGGTTAGCATAGTTATATGATGCTACGGTGTCAATGTTTATATCTGATTTTTCAAAGGGATTGTCTGTCTGTGCCTTGAACACGTAGTTACCATCATCATATGTGGCCGCATAACTTATATCATATTTTTGTGTGTCCAGGTCGCTGTTGTTGTTTTCAAAGTTGAAGTATATTGTATCGTCACGTTTGTATGTTAATAAATCTGCACATTGGATGTTTGCAACCAGTTTATCACACATATCCAGTATTAATGATTTTCTGTCAACATATCGTTGCATTGATCCGGCAAATTCACTTAGATGTTCCTGATGTAAGTTCGTTATCACACCCATCTTTAATTCAACATCACCCAGTAATCCAAGTGTTCCGTGAGGCAGTTCAAGAATTGCAAGATCTGCTCCCTTATATTCTTCATTGACTATATCATCAACTATTGCTTCACTAACCAAGTTCCATTTCATTGATGAACATTGATATACCTTATATCCTGCTTTCTTGAATATGTGAGTAATCATTGTTGTTGTCGTGGTTTTACCGTAAGATCCTGTGATTCCTATTTTATCCATGTCAATTATTTTATTTATTAAGTCACTGATTGTTTTTCTTGTAACTATTGTAATGGAATTTTCTTCAATCTGTTTAAATATCGGTGCACTTTCAGGTATTGTTGGAGCAAGATAAATCGCATCATATTCTGATATGTCAGGATTATCTGCTCCCAGCTCTAAATTGACACCTTCACTTTCCAGAACATCCAACATGTCCCGGCGTATTTCTGTAAATTCTTCATATTTTTTTGAATCAGCAATTGTTACGTTTACACCTTGATGATTCAATAATCTGGCAACAGGCCGTCCAGCATTTCCTGCTCCTATCACTATACAATTCTTAAAATCCAAAAAGAACAACTCCTTAAAAAGTAATTTAAAAATCATCAAAAATATTATGATATATTCTTAGTTACTTATCTTTTTTTTATGATAAATAATATTTTCCAAAATAAGTAAAAAGTATTTAATTTTATGAAAAAAGAAGAATCTTAAAGTTATGACGGTAAAATCTGTGTTATCTAAAAATTAATTAAAAAAAAGGTTATGAATGGGAAAATATTAGATAATTCCCCTGTCAGTTAAGAGATTCTTGGCAGGATCCATGCCCTGTGCACCTAATAGGAGTATGACATCCTCATCATCCGATATTTCCAATGATTTGAGCAATGAATCCTCCAAGTTATCCATCAATATGTATTCAATGTTTTCATCATCCAATGTTTTGGTGAAAATTTCAAGCTCCGAATCCAGCACTGTATTTAAATGATTTACAACATCTCTGCTGCATGTGAGAATTAATGTGTAATTTTCCTTATCCTTCAAGGTCTGTGCCAGTGCCTCTGCTATCTCCTGATTGATGTCATTTCCCCGTGAACCACGGATAGCATTCACCACACACAATTTATCTCCCAACTTTGAACCGTTTTCTATTGTTAACTTTATTCCAGACGGATTATGTGCAAAATCATCAATGATTACAGGATTTTCCTTAAGTCTAAAGAAACGTCTGGCCAATGGTTTATAATTTTTAAGGGACTTTATAACATCATCCCTATTTAATTTTTTGAATTCACATACTGCAATGGCTGCCATAATATCCTGGATAAAATGTGCTGACGTGAAAGGCAAATCCCCATATTCAATGTATAACTCATCACCCGAATATATTCCAACATTTTCTTTGTAAGATATGTCCAACAGATCATCCTCATCATAATCCCCAAAGTACATTACCTTGACATTTGGATTGTCTTCAACCACACTGTTCATAACTTTAATATTTTCATCCTCATTGTTAAGAACAAGTAATGTCTTCTTATCCTGATTATTTAAGGATCTTGCAGCCCCTTCAATTTCATAGAGCAATTCATCAAATGATTCGACAAGATTCATGTGATCAAATGATGCGTTGGTAATAACGGACACATCCGTTCCCAATGCATTAATCATCTGATAGGAATGATCTTTCATTAATTTATCATCCCAACCCTGAACTTCAGAAACTTCCAGTGCAACAACCTCTATTTCACCATTGGAATTATAGAAATCTGTGAGCTCAACAGATACTCTTGGATCAATCAAAGTATTTCCTTCCGATTCTGCATCAGTGTTTGTGTATGTGTTGTAGTTTAAATCTGAAAAAATAGTAAAAAGAAGATGAGTAGTGGTGGATTTACCATTTGTTCCTGTTACTGCCATTTTAAATGCGTCAGGTGCATACTGCTTAACTGAAGAATCAAGTGCATATGCAGTTGCATACTCAATATGATCAGTGACAATCAATGGAAACTCCAGTTTCTGTGCCGTCTGTATTGAATTATCTTGGGGATCCTGTGTAATCAGACAGGATATGCCCTTACTATGAGCTATTTGAATACCTTTTTCATTTATCCAGTGTCTTATGACAATGTCATTTTTAGATGCTTTGTTAAGAAAGGTGAAATGTCCATCCAATTGATTGTTTGGACCATACAGTTTACCTTCAATTTTATTTGCTAAATCTAATGCGCTGATATTCATTTAACCACCAATGATATTATATTATTCCAAACAGGAATAATGCAATTACAGATACAACAAGAGTTACTGCCCAATACAGTAAGATAATTTTCTGTTCACTCATTCCATGATAATTTAATGTATGATGTAACGGTTCCACAGGTAATGTTATAATATGTGCTCTGTGTAATAAACTTATTATAACAGATACAATCGGTACTGCTAAAGCAATAATTGAAAATATCAAAGAGTTTCCTAATAATGCTGCTACCATATAACCAGTACCTAATGCATAAGAACCTGTATCTCCCATAAAGATCTTTGCAGGATAATGGTTTAATACCAGGAAACCTACACTTGCCCCTGCAATCACTACAAACGGTAATGATGCAACAGAGCCCATCGTTGCTCCACAATATAATGCAGATGCTACAGAAGCAATTGCTATAATACCTGCTGCCAAACCATCCATTCCATCAATAAGGTTAACAGCATTTATTGAACCAATTATAGCAAATATTGCTAAAGGAATCATAAAAATACCTATTTCTATTCCACTGATATTTGTAGCTAAAACACCAGGCAATATTATGAAACATGCCAATATGAACTGAGTAAATATTTTTTCAGTTTCGGAAGTTTCGCTTTTAATAGGAATTTCATCAATTAATTCCAGTTTATGTTCTTTTTCAACAATTTCTGCATAATCTTTTTTTGCTTTAGGTGATGCTATTCTAGCTTCTTCACCTGGCTGTAAAGACAATAAACCTATCTGTACCGGTTCATCACCATTGTTTTTTACAACTTTCTGGTATTCTTTTACTTTAAAACCAAGTAAATCATCAAACATACCAAAAATACCTGCAACAAACATCATGAATACTGTAATATGCAGGAAACTAACAGCCTCCCAAGTGAATGTTATTAAAGCTATTAATGAAACTCCCATCAATATTCCGAATCCACCCATTGTTGGTGTTCCACTTTTTTGTCTGTGCTCGGAGATAATTGGATTATCCCTTATATCTGCCAATAACAATTCTCGTCTTACAAGAGCCGTAAATAGTGCTGTGACGACAAGTGTTAATATAAAGATTAGTACGTCTGCTTGACTAATCATAATTATTTAACCCCCTAAAGTTAAAAAACTAATAATTTATATTATTTAATTATTATTTTCTATATTAAAATAAGTAACTGTATTAATTTATATTAGAAAAAACAATGGAAAAAAGGAAGGTTAGATGAAGTTAATCTTGTTTTCTGTCGCATAATCCCCCACCAAATCATAGGTTAAACTGTTAAGGTTTTCCTTAGAGTCTGCTCTGATTGTAACTCGCTGGTAATGTTTCGGTCCGTGAACAACATATGAATTATCACCGTCAAAGACCTTCTCTTCTGGTATAACCTTATCTTCGGGGAAGTCACCGACAGGCAATTCTGTTGCATAATAGTTTTTGATTGACGATTCAACCTTTTTAGCAGACCAGTCACCCCTTGCCATGTCAACCAGCTGACATAATGGATAGATGTTTGAGGATGCGGCCGTCATATACCTGGTTCCACTAGGTCTTGTGTTAAGCTCTATTATGTAATCGTTTTCTGACTTTGAATCATGCAATATGTCTATGTCCATCGTTCCCTCAACATCAACCAGATTTGCAAGCTTTTCTGCAAGTGTTCTGATGGACTTGTTATGTTGTTCATTGTCCATTGAATCTATGTGCAATGGTGCCTGTTTAATCTTTGAAAGTGGATGCGTGCCTTCCAGCGTAGTATCTCCCTTATACACCGGAATCAAAGGAACTGTTTGATTTTTCCATCGTAACACTTCAACAGACACCTCAATTCCTTCAACGAATTCTTCTGTGAAAATATTATCCTTAGCAGAAACAAACTCCGATACATCCTCAGAGGATAATGCTATTTTTACACCTCTTCCAGCCTGACCTTCAGGAGTCTTCAATACCAGTGGCAGTACAGATTCAATCTCTTCAATATCATATGGTTTCTCCAGCTTATGGAATTCAGGTGTTTTGAAATTGTTTTGTTTTAACAATTGCTTTGTTTCATACTTATTTGCAGCCAATGAAGCTGTACTGTACGATGCTGCAACTACAGGAATTCCATTATCCCTTTCAAGAATGTCCTTCATTCGTCCAACATCAGCCAATGGCGGATCTATACCAATCAAGGGAATAACCGCATCCACATCTTCCCTGATGGCAATTTCCATTGGTTCATCCATTCCCCTGGGAACTATATACTGTTTATCTGCCAAATCCAAGTTTTCTGCATTTTCATTAGATTCCGTTATTATGCTTTCTATTCCCAATTTCTTCGTATACCATGCAACATCATCAAATAGTCGGGAACCTATAAATAATAATTTCATTTATACACCTACACTAATTCTACCAGTTTGTCCGATAATTCTTCTACACTAGTTTTTACTTCATCAGATACTTTATTGATTAAATCCATCTGTTTTGGTTGTATTCCTATTGTTAATATTTTACTTCCAATTGTTTCTTCTATATAATTAATTATAAATGATACGGGCATCGAATGTGTTGAAACGTTGAACGTGTCAATCTGTTCCTTTTGAATTATTAGCATTTCACCAGGCTGTGCTTCAAATTCAACTGCATCCACAATTATTATGTGTGATGGATGCAATGTTCTGATTTCATGAGTATGATTTTCAGGGGTGGATTCGGTATTTAGAAGAAATACGTTATCCGTATTTTTATCTGTTACTTTTACAAGTTTGTCATATAATCTATCCGATAATAATGGTCCAAGACCATCATCTCCCCTAATTGAGTTTCCTATTGTAAATACCAGTAGTTTTTCATAATTTTTTAGAAATTCTGTTAATTCATTTGATATTTGCTCTGATAGTATTTAAACCACCACCCATGATGTATTTTAGATTTATTATGATTTTTTCACCTTTTTCAACCGTTTTTTCGTTTAATGGTATTAATAATGGTGGATTTAACATTGGTGTAGGTGCTGTCATTAAGTCTTCTGTTAGAATTGTGTATGTTGTTATCAGCAAAGTATTGACTTTTCCTGTTTTTTCTACTGTTATCTCTATGTCTTTTTCAAAATTTGGATTGATATGTTCTGAAAAGTTTACCCTGTTATATCGTATTTCAATTGTGTATGATTTGAATTCGCTTTTTGTGTATTCTTCATAGGTCATGTGTGAAATTGCTGAATATCCTAGTTGTATTGTATCATATGTTGATTGCGGTATGAATACAGTATCTTCTTTTGTGTAGTTTAATACATTGTTTATTACGGGCACCTGTTCTTCATCTATTAATGCAGTATCCAACATTTCACAAATTATTACATCTGGTTTTTGCTTGAATTGATAACTGCTGACATCTGCTTCTATTATTTCTATGTTATCATATTCTTCGAGGAATTTTTTTGTGTAATGTTTGATAACTAAAGGATTTACTTCAAATGCATATACTTTTTTGGCACTTGCTGATGCAAAGCTTGCCAGTATACCTGAACCAGTACCTAAATCATATGTTATTCCATATGCTTTTTGTTTGATTGCTTCTTTAAAAACAGATACTCTTTTTTTATCTTTAGTTAAATCATCATAATATGTCATTATTAGATAATTTGTTAAAGGAATTTAATATATAATTTTATGAGTACTGCTGTGAAACTTAGAATAATGTACCTGTTAATAAAATAGTTTAAATTATAAAAATTGAAAAAAAAAGTATTTTTTGTTTATAAAATAGTTTAAATGGAGACATTGGAAAGATAGATTAAAATAATCATGTGGGTATAATCTTATTTTATTCATTCTTCTTTAACTTTTTCTAATTCACCAGTTCCTGCACTGGTCAATTTCACATGTTCGACACCTTTTAATCTCATAATTCTTTCGGTTAATTCTCTTATGTGAATTATGTCACCTTTGACTATGATTACTTCAAGGCAATACTGTTCGTTCATGTGAATATGTAAACTTGCGTTAATTTGATCTCTGTAATCATGCTGTATGTCGGTCATTGATTCCATGACACCAACATAATGATGATCATAAATTACGGCTAAGACACCTACGCGTTCTCCTTCCATTTCGTTCATCCATTGATATCTTAAGATGTAATCTTTCAAGGCATCACGAATACCTTTGGAACGGGATTGGTATCCTCTGTCACGTAATACATCATCAAACTCATTAAGCAGTTTATTAGGTAGTGACATGCTTATACGCATACAATCTCTCCAAATTTTTTTTGAAATATTATTAATATGACCATAAAAAAGTACCATATTATTAATTATTATTTATTGGATTAATACTATTTATAAGATGCTATTATTTTTAAAAAATGTAATACAATATACTTTATGAAAAATAAAATACAATTAATAACAATTGTAACCATAAAGTATATATATAACATCACATAGAAGTTATAAATAGTGTTACATCACACGACAAGATGCAGCGATAGTCCAGTCTGGCTAAGACCCTACCCTGCCACGGTAGAGACCCGGGTTCGAATCCCGGTCGTTGCATAAATCATTTATTTTTAATTGCGGTTGTAGTCTAGTCTGGCTAGGACTTGGGCCTTCCAAGCCTACGACCCGGGTTCAAATCCCGGCAGCCGCACTAATTTCTTACATTATTACTTCAATATAAGTAGACTTGCTATTTCTATAATTATTATTACTTAAAAATATCATTAATAATGTTCCCCGTCATATATTTATTACAACTGTTTTTCAACAAGATTATATTTTCGTACCAAAATATTAATCAAAAATAACATCAAAATAATATAATATTAATATAAGAAGGTCATAAGAATGATAGGTGTAATAGTAGGTGCAGGACGTATAGGATATAACTTAGCCAAATCCATGGCAGAAGACCATGATATAACAATAATAGAAAAAGACAAAAGCTTATGTGAAAAAGTTAATGATACACTCGATTGCTATGTAATACAGGGTACCGGAACCAACACCCAAATATTAAATGAAGCAGACGTATCCAAATCAGATTTTTTTGTAGCAGCAACAGGAAACGATGAAGTGAACCTATTATCATCAGTATATGCAAAGGAACAGGGTGTAAAACAAGTAGTATCACGACTAAATGATATGAATCATGAACACATATTTAAAAAACTAAAAATCAGAATAGTTAATCCTGAACAAAGTGCAATGAGATTCATTGCAAGAACAATTATCAGACCTTCAGCACAAACACTTGTATCTCTAGGTAAAGGTGGAGCAGAAATTATTGAATTAATTGTTAAAAACTCCAACTTATTATATACACCCATATCTGAAATTGAAAATAATTCAGATAAATTCAAGATAGTTACAATATACACGGACGATGACATGATCATACCAACAGAAGAAACAGAAATAGGATATAATGACAGTATTGCAATACTGGTTAAAAGAGAATACATAAATGAAATCAGCTATCTTTTCACTCACGACGAATAAATAATATAAAGATATGATAAAATGACCTATGAAAAAATACTTACCCTATCCTACCACCTGCGCTTTCAAGGAGTAAATGTAAGTATACGTAGTACCATGATGGCATCAAAAATATGGGAACAATATAAACAGGATTTTAGTCTAAAAGAACTTAGAGAAGCCTTAAAATGTGTGTACGTTAAAAATAAGGAAGATATTGTCAAATATGAACGGTCATTCGATTATGTTTTTGTTTATAATCGGAATACTAAAAATAACCCTGCAGATCAAGAGCACATAGAAGTCATAGAACAATTAAAACCATTGCATATTGATAAAAGTAAACCTGCACAGGATGCTACCAGAGAAACCATGATTCGAAGACGGCTTAAACTAAAAAAAGTTGTCGATAAAAGCATATTGAATGATGATATCAACACATTAAACAGTATAGATTACAGGGTATTTGACATCTGCAAAGAATTTAGTAAGAAAATTGCCAATCAACGTTCTATAAGAAAAAGGAAAAACAAGTCACGCATCGTGGATATTCCAAGAACTATCAGAAAAAATCTTAAAGTGGGTGGTCATTTAATAAATCTTGTGACTAAAAAACCTCCAACGCATAAATCAAAGCACATTTTCCTATGTGATATCAGTGGTTCATGTGAATGGGCTACAACATGGTTTTTCTCGTTGCTGACAGGTTGTCATGAAACATTTGATAAGATAACCGTTGATGCGTTTGACCATAGGATTGTAGATGTTACCCATGCATTAGATGTTGAATATAGAAATTCCTTCCAGGTAAATGTGGGTCTTCAATCGTTAGGTTTACGTCCAAGGTATCATTCTGACATGACAAACGCTTTTACCGAATTCTTAAAAAAATCAGACCTGAATTATCAGACTGATGTTATAATATTGACTGATTGTAGAGATTGGACTGGTCAAAGAAAAAACGGTATATTAGAAAGTGCCACAATACTTAGAAAAATAGTTAAAAAATCCAGAAATGTTTACATTTTTAATCCTGAAAAAAAGCATTTGTGGAATACACCAACCAGTTGTGTAAGAGATTACCAAGAAGCTGGTGCGGAAGTTTATCAGACAAATTCTTTAAATGAACTTGCAAAGGTGATAAAGGAGATTTAATCTAAATCTTCCAATAATTTATCAAAGAATGACATATCCACATTTGCTGTAAATAAATCACCTAACTGATTATAGTTTACACGTTTAGATTCCTTGAATTCATCACCGGTTAAACCCAATGGTTCTAAACCTTTGTTGATACGTAACTGGTCAGTAAATTGTCTTCTGAATTCATAGTTATGGAATATTCCATGGAAGTAAGTACCACAAACATTTCCCTGTATTGCTCCATCATATTCACAGCTTGGATCGTTCCCATGACCCTTATCTAGTTTTATTAATGGTTGAACATCTTCGCCTAATATGGTGATTGCTTCATGTAATTCATATCCTGTTACTACTGTATCTTTAACAAATCCCAATTCACTGTCTACAGTAATTTTTCCTTCACTTTGTTTTACAACTTTTTCTATTTCTCCAAATTTGGTTACCATATCAAGTAAACCCAGTCCTTCTACTGAACCATGTTCTGATTCTGAACATTTTGGATCCTGTATTTCTTTGGATAACATTTGGTATCCTCCACAAATTCCGAATATAGGAACTTTTTTGGATAATTCTTTAATTTTTTCAAATGTTCCTGATTTTTTAAGCTCTTCTATGTCATCAACTGTATTACGTGTTCCTGGAATGACTAAAGCGTCAAGACCATCAAAGTCATCATAGATACTTACTAATTTTATTCCAACATCCTGTTCATAGTCCAGTGGATCGATATCTGTGAAGTTTGCAATTTTTGGAAGTCTTAATGTTCCTATGGTTATTTTTTCATTTTCACTAAACTGGTGTGTAGTTAATGATGCTGAATCTTCTTCAGGAAGGTTTAATGTTTCATCAAAAGGCATTATACCAATTATAGGAATTCCAGTTATTTCTTCGACCGTTTCTATTCCAGATTTTAGTACGTCAGCGTTTCCTCTGAATTTGTTAATGATAACTGCTTTGATTCTTTTTCTGTCTTCTTCTGGAATTAGATAATATGTTCCTACAATTGATGCAAATACACCTCCCTGATCTATATCTGCAACCAAAATTACATCTGCATCAGTGATTCTTGCCATTAGCATGTTTGCTAAATCTTTATCATACATGTTAATTTCTGCGGGTGATCCTGCACCTTCCAGTATTGTTATATCATAATCATCCTTGAGTTTGTTCAATGAATCTTTGATTGCTGCCAATGCTTCTTCTCTGAAGTTGTTCTGATAGTCATCAAATCTCATATCTCCAGCAGGTTTTCCTTGAACTATTACTTGTGAAAGGAATTCACCTTTAGGTTTTAATAGTATTGGGTTCATATTACAGTTTGGTTCTATTCCTGCTGCTTCTGCTTGCATTACCTGTGCAATTGACATTTCATCGTTATCAACTGTTGTATATGAATTTAATGACATGTTTTGTGATTTGAAAGGCGTTACCCTGTATCCTCTTCTGGATAAGATATTACATAACGCAGCTACTGTTAATGTTTTACCGGCATTTGAGGAAGTTCCTTGGAACATTATATATTTCATTATTTAATACCCACCTAAAAATTATTTCATAATTTATCTTTATTTATGTAAGTAAGTTGTAAAAAATATTATGTTTTTAATTTAAATTTGAATATATACTAAAGATTAAATTAATTTTTATCCTATTAAAAATATTATTAATCAAAGATTTTAAATACTTTTGGTTACTTAAAATATTAATGATTAGAAATAAATATAATAAACATAAATGATAAAATTAATATGAATAGAAAAATAATATAGCAAAAATATGATTTATCACTATAATTTTTATAAGAAAACGGAGGGATTCTCATTTCAAAATTAAATGAAGAAGGTACAGATATTATAATAATTGATGATGAAGAAATAGTACCAGCAACAGATGAAACTATTGAAAATATAGATGAAAAACAAGATATCCCGTTAGAAGAAACAGACAATCCAATAGAAGAAGAAAATAAAGAAAGTGATAACATTCAGGCAGAAGAAACTCCTGATGAAACAGAAGAAAATTTCATAGAAGAAATAAATCCTGAAGATTACATAGACACCAAAAACATTGAAATACCACCAATGTTAATAGACCAAATCATCGGTCAAGAAGAAGCAGTTGAAAAAATCAAAAAAGCTGCAAAACAAAGAAGAAACGTGCTTCTTATTGGTGAACCAGGTATTGGTAAATCCATGATAGCTAAAGCAATGTCTGAGCTATTACCACCTGAAGAATTACAGGACATATTAATATATCCCAACTTAGAAGACTCCAACAACCCACTGGTAGGTGTAATGCCTGCAGGACAGGGAGCTAAAATAGTTGAAAACACCAAAAGGAGTGCTAAAAGTGCAGAAGAACGGAAAAACCTTATAACCATAGCAATAATCGGACTGATTATGGCAATAGGATTCATGACAGGACAATTCCTTGAAGCAATTATTGCAGTAGGTATAGTATTCTTCGCATTATACCAGATCAAACCAAAAGGTAATCAAGCATCACCAAAACTATTGATAAACAGTGATGGTAAAAAAGTAGCACCATTTGTAGACGCTACAGGAGCACATGCTGGAGCATTACTCGGAGATGTAAGACACGACCCATACCAATCCGGTGGATTAGGAACACCAGCTCACGAAAGAGTAGAAAGTGGAATGATACACAAGGCAAACAAAGGTGTTTTATACATTGACGAAATTGGTACAATGAACA
>CAZUHM010000025.1:20421-20670 GCA_964620575.1 uncultured Methanobacteriaceae archaeon
GAGATAAGAGGAGGCGCCGCATGAATGCATGAAAACCCAACAACAATTACTGACAGCACTACAGGAACACAAATTCCAAATCACCGGACAAAGTGATAACAGTAGTGGTGCAATGGTAAGAACAGAGGCAGTTCCATGTGATTTTGTACTGGTAGCTGCAGGTAACCTTGAAGTACTTAAAGACATGCACATAGCTCTAAGATCAAGAATCAGAGGTTACGGTTATGAAGTATACATGAAAGTCACCAT
>CAZUHM010000026.1:0-20011 GCA_964620575.1 uncultured Methanobacteriaceae archaeon
ACTGTTTTAAATCTGAAAGTGTTTTCAATTAAATATCTCCATAATTTTTATAGACATAAATCTAATTACTTATCTATTTTTTATAATATAAAAAGATGTGAGATAATCAATTTTAAAGAAGTTATAATAAAAAAAATTAAATTTAAGGGAGGTTATGAAGTAGTATTGGTTGATGTATTTGTTGTATTTGTAGTTGTTGAATTTGAATATTCCAGTACATTCCATAAACTTATACCTGGCTCTGAATGTGCAAAAGTGAATCTTGTTGCATTGTAACCGCTTTCCAGGTATAATTTTGTGAATACTGATTCTTCTAGGAATGAATCAAACAATACTGTGAAGTATGAGTTATCACTCTGATGGAAAGCCATAATTGACATGTTGGAATTGTTGTTTACAATTTTCTCTGATAACTGGTTATTTTCCACAATTATTAGTTTGTGTGGTTTAAGTAACTCGTTACCTGTACCTTCAGTTAATTCGGTTGATAAACGTTCTTTATCTTCGGTTGTGAACATATCTATTGTTTTGTTAAGCTTGGTTTGATCAAGGTAAGCAAAATTCATACTGCTTCCATTTGTTTCATTGCTTGTACCTGAAACTCCTACAACACCATTATCTGAACCCAATACGAATTCTTTTCCATTAATGTTTTCCACTGTACTTTGTGCTGCATAGTATGTGTAATGGTTGGATGTCTGATTTTCAAAGTCCCATGTACCAAAGTATGCCCACCATGCTGCTTTTGAAAGCATATCTGAACTCAATATCAGGTATACTGGTTTGGTTTCTGCTGGATGAGTTAAATCCAATACGGAATTGGCTTGTTTCTGATCTAAACCATAAGTTCCAGTTAATGCTGTGTTAGCCTGTGTTCTGTCCATTGGCAAGATTTCATTTAATATTTCAACTGATTTAGTGGTGTTTCCAGTGTAAATGTCTAATGTATTAGATGCATCTTCACCACTGTTAGCGAGCATTCTTAATATTCCTGCAGATAAGTCTTCATTTGACGTGGCTAACGACCGACCAATCCAGTAAGCTCTCATGTTGTTCTGTGAACCTCCGTCGAATACCACCTGTCTTTGGGCAACTGCCGTGAACAAGTGACCGAAGTCCCACCAGGATGCAAGTACTGAGTTTTCTGGTGTGTTGGCTTTAATCCATGTTAATGTGTTGTACATGTCGTCGTTTGTACTTCCCACTGCCTGAGATGAAGTTACATGATCTGCGTATATTGGACTTACTACTGCAAGTATCACCAATATAAGTGCCATGAATGTAACGTATGATTTTTGTTCGATTTTTAAGTCAATATATTTTACTAATATTCCGACAGAGATACCTGCCATTAAAGCAATCGGTACCTCGAACTGTTCAATAAACCTTGTACCCTGTGTTAGCATTACAGCTATACCTACTGTCCATAGTATTAATAGAACAAATAGGAAGAGATTATTGTATTTTTCCCTTTGTGTCCATTCGAATTTTCCTGGTATGAACCTTTTCTCATGAGCATGAGAGATTTCTTCTGCTTTTTTGGTTTTTGGTTTATATCTTCTTGTTTTGAGTTTTTTCTCAGTTTTCGTTTCTTCAGGTTCTTCTTTCACAGGTTCTTCAGATTTTGCTTTTTTTCTTAAACCTATGAACATCAATACAAATCCGATTAGTGCAAATAATACTGGGAACAATCCACCACTATTATTGACTATATCAATAACTGCTGGAATCTGCATTTCACCTACAGAAACGTATACATTAGGATATGCTGAACCTGCTGTAGCACTCTGTAAGCTAGTGGACATTCCAACAATACTCGATGTGGTTTCTATAAATGATGAACCTACTGTCAGCATCAATACTATTATGGCCACTATTGCAAAGACTATAAAGGTTATTGTCACCTGGTTGTTAATCAGCCAGTCCTTTTTGTTCGACAAATCTTTTCCGTCCAGTTTGTCCATCACGTATGAAGCTGGATAATAGAATATTAAGGAACCGAATGTTAAAAGTACCATATATGCATACCCACTCCATGATAATGAGAACAGACCAAGGAATAATGCTGAACAGACAGCGTATATCGCTTTAAATATTGGTTTTTTTGCATAGATACTTTCCGTTAAGAAAAGTACAATCATCAGCGGAGCCAATACGTTGAACATGTCCGTATCGAAGAAACCTCCGTATGTGTGTGTGAAGTATGCCGGAGCGGCACCTGCCACAACTCCTGCCAGAACAGCTCCCCATGTACTTCCAGTAGCTCTTTTAACTATGAAGAATGCTGGAAGAACTGCTAATGAAGCAATTACCGGACCTAACCAGAATGCTACCTGTGTTAATGATACGTTTCCGAACATGTTTACAAATCGGTATGTGCTGGCAGCTAAAACTACAATTACTGGTTCATAATCCGCTTTCCTACCATTAGGCGACGTTGAAAGCGAATCCCAATCCGATCCGTTTATCTGAGTGTCTCCCAAATGTCCTGTTTTTAAATAATTCTGTGTTAAACGATAGTTATAATATGAGTCTAACTCTGTAAAATATGGCATTCCACTCTCGTCTTGATATAGTGCTTTCATTTCAGGGTCGCTTATTCCACCCAAATTTATTGTTTCTGCACGAACGGCAAAAACAACCAGCACTAACAATATCGCTATGACGACAGGTGCTAATTTTGTTACTAAATTTTTATTGACCATGTGTGATTCTCCTTTGACCTCCAATTATTAGATAGGAATAGGATAAATATTATCTAATGTCATTCAATGTTTATTAATTCAAATTATAAAACTTTATCAATCAAATTTATTAAAATAATATAAACTTTGATTATTCGTTTAGGGTCATTTATTAATTATCCTTATTAAGATTTTAGTTTAAAGATATATTTAAATTCTTCAATTATATTTTAATAAAATTAAGTTATTAATAAATTTTGAAAAAACAGATATCCCACCATAATTTTGAATAAAAATTAAATTATGAACTTTTATATGTGTTTAAATGATATTTCATAAAAAGAATAATCCAAGTTTTACAAGAAATATTAAAACGATTGAAAATCAGATAATATATAATAGAACAATATTTTTCAAAGAAAAAATTATGAAAACTTATAACAAAAGATAAGGTAGTAAAACAAATGGTAGAAGACATATTAGACTATTTCCAAAACAAGAAATGGTACCGGGACAGAATAGAACATATTGAAGAGATACCTGCAAGAAGAGCCAGGTATACTCAAGAGGAAGTGAATCTTCCCGCACCATTACATGATTACTTAGAAAAACATAACATCAAACTTTACACCCACCAGTATAAAACCTTGGAAGAAGTCAGGAAAGGAAATAACGTTATTATCACAACGCCCACTGCCAGTGGAAAAACATTATCATTCACATTACCTGTTATTGAAGATCTGACAAACAACAAGAACGACACTGCATTATATATTTATCCTACAAAAGCATTAGCAAACGATCAGCTGAAAAGTTTACTGAACATTGATAAGGAATGTGAACTGGGAATCTATCCGGAAAAATATGATGGAGACACTCCAAAATCTAAAAGACCTGAAATTAAAAGAAAGTCCAGACTGGTAATTACAAATCCTTATGAATTACATTTAATACTGCCTTGGCACAATCAGTGGGAAAGATTCTTTGAAAATATTAAATACATCATCATTGACGAAGCACACCAATACAGGGGTGTATTCGGTTCAAACATGGCCTTTTTAATAAGAAGATTGAAAAGAATATGCAAATATTATGGTTCAGAACCTCAATTTATCATTTCAACAGCTACACTTGCAAATCCTGAAGAGTTTGGTGAAAAATTAACAGGACTAAAATCAAAAATTATAGATGATAACGGTTCACCATCCGGGAAAAAATATTTCGTATTATTCAATCCTTTTGCAATAGAGTCTAAAAATCCGTCAACACATGCAGATACCCTGAAGTTATTTAACACCTTCCTGCAGAATGATTTTCAAACAATATGCTTTGAAATTTCCAGGAAGATGGCTGAAGTAACGGCATTGAATTCAAGAAAACAGTTGCAGCAAAAAAATCCAAACTTATGCAACAAGATTACCGCATACAGGGCAGGATATACTGTGGATGAACGGAAAAAAATAGAGGATGATCTGAAAGAAGGAAAACTGAAAGGAATTGTGACGACGAATGCGTTGGAATTGGGAATTAACATTGGTTCACTGGACAGTGTTATCATATCAGGTTATCCTGGAACGTTAATATCCACGTGGCAACAGGCAGGACGTGCAGGAAGAAAGAATCAGCAAGCGATTATTACGATGGTAGCATTCCAGAATCCGTTAGACCAGTACTTTATGAAACATCCTGAAGTGTTCTTCAACAAATCGCATGAGCATGCAATAATAGATTTAAACAATCAACAAATTTTAAGTGGCCATTTGAAATGTGCTGCTTATGAAATTCCGTTAAAATTAAATGAAATTGAAAGTTTCGGATTTGATGATGAGGGAATAGTTATTGATGAAATTGATGAACTGGAAAATACTGGAAAAATTAAGTATAAAAATGGAGAATGGCATTATAATGATATGGAACTGTTAAAACAGGACAGAACTCCCAATTTTGAAGTTAATCTTAGTGACGTGATGTCTGAACCTTACAAAGTATTTAATGGAAAGAACTTCCTTGAAGAAATGAGTGAAAAACAGGCATTCCGAGAAGCTCATGAAAATGCTGTGCTGATACATAACGGGGACACGTACCTTGTTCGTGAAATGGACATTCAGGAAAAACTGGTTTTTGTTAAAAAACAGGACCTGAACTATTATACCCAGGCACTGAAAGAGGTTGATGTTAAAAATCTCAAAAAGGAAAAGGAAGAAAAAATTGGCGACATAACGTTGTCTTATGGAAGATTGACAGTTACTGAAAAATATGATAAATACAATATTGTTAAATTCAGTAAGATAACTGCTTCCAAAAAACTGAACCTGCCACCATTAGAATTTAAAACTAAAGGATTGTGGTTCACAATACCCTATCATATTAAGGAGAAGCTGGAAGAGTACATGACCACTGACATAAAATTTACGGATACTTTCATGGGCTGTCTGCAGGGTGTTGAGAATGTACTTTTATCCGTTGCCCCCTTCCATGTGATGTGTGATACCTACGATTTAGGTGGTGTATCCAAAAATGTTCATGAAGATACATTGAATGCTACAATATTCATTTATGATGGATTTGAAGGCGGTGTAGGACTTACAAAAAAAGCTTATAAGTTATTTGGAAATATTATAAAAATGGCTTATGAGTTAGTCCGGGATTGTGAATGTGAATCAGGATGTCCTGCATGTATTTACAGTTCACAAAGTCAGACTGATGATAAACATTTGAATAAGGAAGGAACTTTATTAATCCTTAAGCAATTGTACGAAACAATATCCGGTGCAAAAAAATAAAATTTGAAGATTATTTATTTAATTTCTTCTTTTTGGGATTTTTCATAATCTGCTATGCTTGATGTGAATCTGCATTTTGGAAAACCTGTACAGCCAATAAATTCACCAAATCGACCCATACGTTTTATTAGATCTTCTCCACAATCAGGACATTTACCTACAATTTCGTTTGTAGATTTCTTACCACCGTTTGCACATTCAAAGTTTAAACATGCTCTTTGTCTAGGTTTTCCATAGGATATTAGTGGCAGACCGCATTTTTCACATGTAGTTTTAAGAACGTTTGCCCCCATAGGCAGGGAATATGTTTTCTTACACTCAGGATAACCAGAACATCCGACGAATTTTCCACCTTTTGGTGACGATATAATAATTAGGTTACCTCCGCAGTCACATTTTCCAACTATACGGCTCTGTTCATATGCTTCAAACAATTCTCTTCCAATGTTTTCCTGGTTAGTATCTATTGAATCGAGAATACCATTCAATTCTGATTTTGCTTCATCAATTACGTTGTTTTCCTTGATTTTATTATCTTTAATATCTGAGAGATCATCTTCAAATTCACGGGTCATCTGTTCACTTGTGATTCTTTCGGAATACTTTGTTAAAGTATCGATCATACGTTCTCCAAGTTCATTTACGGTAATTTTCTTACCTTCAACGTATTTACGTGTGTATAATATGGATACTATGTTTGCCCTAGTGGATTTTGTTCCTAAACCACGTTTTTCCAATTCTCTGATGATTGATGCCTGATTGTATCTTGCTGGTGGTTTGGTTTCTTTTTCTTCACTTTTTACTTTTGCTTTTGTAGTTTCTCCTTCTTTCAAATCAGGAAATTCTTCATTTTTAACTTTTTTGTATTGGTATGGATCTAAACTTAACCATCCTTCCTTGGAAATTCTTTGTCTTGAAAAAGAGAACGGTTCTTTGCCAATATCCAGGTCGACTTTTATAGATTCAATTTCTGCCACTTCACCGAATAGACTTATGAAGCGGTATGTGATTAAATCATAGATTTTCTGATAATCCTCTGATATGTCCTTAGGCAATGTTCCTGTTGGATGTATAGCCGGGTGTGCTTCATCGGTCTTGCTTCCTTCGTTAGGTTTGAACGGTTCTTTCAATTGTTTAATCTTTTCTTTGTATTTTGGATTCTTTGACAGGTCTTTAAGAATATTTGACAATCCTAATGATTCAGGTAATTTTTGTGATGATGTTCTTGGATATGAAGTGTATCCCTCGACGTAGAGGTTTTGTGCTATTTGCTGTGTTTTTCTAGGTGTGAATCCAAACTGTGCATAGGCTTCTGATTGCAATGTACCTAATTCGAATGGGAACGGTAATTCCTTTTTGGTTTTTCTGTTAGTTATCTTAGTAACTACGGCATCCTTACCTTTACAGTTTTCCAATATTTGATCAACTTCTTTTTTGTCAAATATCTTACCCTTTTTATGGTCTGCAACAATTCCCTTTTCTATTTTTGCCTTTATTAACCAGTAAGGTTCGGGAATGAAGTGTTTAATCTCTTTTTCCCTTTCTGTTAAAATGGCAAGTGTAGGTGTCTGTACCCTACCTGCAGACAGTTGAACATACCTGTTTGTTACGTTCAGCACTGAATCGGTCATTGATTTTGATATGTTTACTCCGAACAGGTAATCCAGTATGTGACGTGCTTCCCCACTATCTGCCCAACTTTGATCGTCTTTAAGCGGATATGCTTCAGAGTATGATTTGATTAAGTCTTTCTTGGTCAATGCTGAAAACTTCATCCTGAATGATTTGTCAATTGATTCTTCACCACAAATATATTTCAATGCATTATATCCGATTAATGTTCCTTCAGTATCATAATCGCATGCATGTATGAATCTATCAGCGTCTTTTGAGAATTTTTTTATTGTGTCAATATAATTTTTCACATATTTCTTTGATTTGTCGGTTTCATATAATGGAACCCATTCAACATCAAATAATCGTTTGTTCTTTTTATTTGTTGCCTGTAAAGAAAATAAGTGACCTACTGCAGACAGTACTGTTGTTTTTTCACCATTTTCTTTTTCTATTTCATAGTAGGGTACTCTTTTATATGAATTCTTAACTGCCGAATCAGATAATGCCAAAGCAACTTTTTCTGCTACTTTAGGCTTTTCGCATATTATTAATTCACTCATTATCCCTTCTCCAATCTTTATATCAAAAATGTTATGATGATATTTAAATTTTTTAGTGTTTGAAAGTAAATCTTCAAAATAATATAATAAATTATTTTTCCTATAAAATGTTATTTTAACAAATAATATAAATATTAATCTAAAATTTCTTAGAGAAAACTTATAGATTTTATCAGACATAAATTAATATTTAGATGAAAAAAATTTTTGAGTGATGTTAATAATGTTAATAGGAATAATTTCTGATACACACATTCCCCTCCGTACCGATTCAATACCTGAAAAAGTATTTGAAGTTTTTAAAGATGTTGATATGATACTGCACTGTGGCGATATTGAAGTAATGAGTGTGATTGAAGAGTTAGAGAAAATAGCTCCTGTCACTGCAGTACATGGTAACTGTGATCCTTTCATCGGATTCAATACGCATGAAGTTATAGAAGTGGAGGATGTTAAAATAGGTTTGACGCACGGTGTTGTCTATCCTAAGGGAGACACGCAACAGTTATATTACCTTGCCAGGCAATTGGGTGTGGACATTCTTGTTAGTGGTCATACGCATAAGCCTATGATTCAGCAGGAAGGGGAAATTCTTTTATTAAACCCAGGCAGTCCTACACAGCCAAGACTAAGTGAACCTAGTGTTATGTTATTGGAAATTAATGGAAAGGAAGTTGATGCGGAAGTAGTTAAAATAGGAAAACCTACTTGTAAGGCATTGGATTTTTCACAGTTTAATCATTGAGGAGTTATTATGAGCAGATGGAAAGCAAAACATGATAAAGAACATTATTATAAACTTGCAAAAAAACAGAATTACAGGTCTCGTGCATCTTATAAATTAAAGCAACTTGATAAAAAGTATGGATTGTTGAAACCTGATTATAATGTCGTGGATTTAGGAGCTGCTCCCGGCGGGTGGAGTCAGGTTGTTGCAGAAATTATTGGAGAGGAAGGAACCGGCCAGATAATTAGTGTTGACCTAGAATATATCAAACCGATAGATCATGAAGCATACACTGGAGTAAAAGGAGATTTTACAACTGAAGAAGTTCAGAACACCATTATCGAATTGATTGACGGTAAAGCAGATGTAATATTATCTGATGCATCACCTAAATTAACAGGTATTAAGGATATTGATAATTTCAGAGCATATGATTTGGCCGTTGCTGTTTTAAACATATCAGACAATATTCTTAAGAATGGCGGAAATCTTATTATGAAAGCATTCCAGGGTGAAGCTTACCAGGATTTAGTTAAAAAACTTAAAAAGAAGTTCAGAACTGTTAAAACTACTAAACCTAATTCATCCAGAAAAAGAAGTTCTGAAATGTATGTAATTGCTCGTGGTTTCAGAGCACCAAAAGAAAAAAAGTAAAAATTTGTTATTAAGCTATTTGATTATAAATATCATTAGCTTCTTTAATTTTATCTGTTGTTTGATTTAATTTTTTCTGAATATCAGCGTCGGATTCTCCATTGTTGATATCACTTTGAACTGAAGACAATAATTGTTGGATTTCAGTTAATTTTATTTTTCCTGTATTGAATGTTGTTTTAACAGTAGCATCAGGATTTGTACCTAATTTTTTATCTAAGGCATCATATTTATCTTTAATTGTATTATATTGTGATTTTACCTGATCTAACTGATCATAGGATGATCCACTACTTACTGTTGTGGAAACTGTATCACTTACACCTGAAACTATAACATACCCCAGGACACCTATTGTTAATAATATTAAAATTACTCCTATTAATGAAATGGTTAATGAAGTAGTTTTAAATAATTTTAACCTTGATTTTTTCATTTAAGACCTCTGGTTTTCGGTAGTATTATTATTGTTATATTAATAATAAAATTTATTATACTTAAATCTTTAATTTTTTAACTATTAAAATATAGTCATTAATCAGAAAAATAAATTATAAAAAATATGAAAATTATATAGGTATATCATATGACTACGATTATAGAAGAAAATAATATGGCCACTTCAGCATCATCCATATTAAAATTAGAAGAATTTTTCAGTGAACTTTGTAAGGATGAAATATTTGCTGTTTTAGATGTTTATCCTGAAGAAAAATCTGTTATAATAGATTATAATAGTTTGGAAATGTTTGATCCTGATTTAGCAGATTTGCTTCTGGAAAAACCTGATGAAACATTGGAAGCTGCAACAACATCCATTACAAACATTGACCCTCAGAGAAAAAATGCTCAGTTAAATGTGCGCTTTTCAAATATACGTAACCATGTTCCACTCAGAAACTTACGTAGTGAATACATTGGAAAGTTCATAGCTGTAGACGGTATTGTCAGGAAAACTGACGAGATTCACCCTCGTATAATGACTGCAGCTTTTGAATGCAGAAGTTGTATGAGAATTCATGAAATTGAACAGAAATCAAACATTATTCATGAACCGCCTGTTTGTCAGGAATGTGGTGGAAGATCTTTTAAATTATTGCAGGAAGAATCACGTTACATGGATACTCAGACCGTTAAATTACAGGAACCTCTGGAAAATTTATCCGGTGGAGACCAGCCAAGACAGATTAACATTGTTTTGGAAGATGATTTGGTTGATACTTTAACTCCGGGAGATAAGATAAGGGTTACTGGAATTCTTAAAACTGTACGTGACGAGAGAACTAAAAGATTCAACAATTATATTTATGGTAATTTCTTTGAACCTTTAGAACAGGAATTTGAAGAGCTAGAAATCAGTGAAGAAGACGAGGAAGAAATAAAAAAACTTGCCAGCTCACCTGACATTTATCAGAAGATTATTGATTCAACGGCACCGTCCATCCAGGGATACTATGAAGTTAAGGAAGCTATTGCATTCCAATTATTTGGTGGTAGTGCAAAGATTCTGGAAGATAAGACACATATGAGAGGGGATATGCACATCCTTATTGTAGGAGATCCTGGGATTGGTAAATCCCAAATTCTTAAGTATGTATCAAAGCTTGCACCACGTGGAATTTACACCAGTGGTAAAGGTACAAGTGGTGTTGGACTTACAGCTGCTGCTGTTCGTGATGATCTTGGTGGATGGAGTTTGGAAGCTGGTGCATTGGTATTAGGTGATAAAGGAAATGTATGTGTAGACGAACTTGATAAAATGCGTGAAGAAGATCGTAGTGCTATACACGAGGCATTAGAACAGCAAACGATATCCATTGCAAAAGC
This sequence comes from uncultured Methanobacteriaceae archaeon, assembly GCA_964620575.1. GTDB lineage: Archaea > Methanobacteriota > Methanobacteria > Methanobacteriales > Methanobacteriaceae > Methanosphaera. The sequence goes on from CAZUHM010000026.1 coordinate 10,853, forward strand.
AGGTATTATGGCAACACTAAATAGTCGTTGTAGTGTACTTGCAGCAGCAAACCCTAAATTTGGTAGATTTGACAGATACAAATCCATTGCAGAACAGATAGATTTACCATCACCTATTTTGTCACGTTTTGACCTGATATTCATTATTGAAGACAAACCTAATGCTGAACGAGACCACAGCTTAGCAGGACACATACTTAAAATTCATCAGGACAGAAACATAAACTATGAAATTGACCCTGAACTGATGCGAAAATACATTGCTTATGCCCGTAAAACTGTACAGCCTGTATTGTCTAAGGAAGCTGCCAAAGTACTGCAGGATTTCTATGTTACAATGCGTAGCGGAGCAATTGATGAAGAATCACCTGTTCCTATTACTGCCCGTCAGCTTGAAGCTCTTGTACGTTTATCTGAGGCAAGTGCAAAAATCAGATTAAGTCCTGAAGTAACCGAGGAAGATGCTGAAAGAGCAATTAAATTACAGGAAGACTGTATGAAACAGGTCGGATACGACCCTGATACTGGTAAAGTTGACATTGATAAAGTTGAAGGTAGAACTTCAAAATCAGAAAGAGATAAGATAAATATTTTAATTGATGAAATTAAAGAAATTTCAGAGGAATATGGAGGCAGTGCTCCTAGAAATGTTATTTATGGTAACTTAGCTGACAAATACAATATTTCTGAGAACAAAGCAGATGAAATGATTAACATGCTCAATAGTAAGGGTGTTATTTATTCACCTACAGCCGATCATTTCAAGGTAGCATAAAGAAAAAAATAAGTAGTAAGGTAAATAAATAGTATATTATACTAAATTTTTAAAAAAAAAATATAATTTATACTAATTTATTTTTAATCATTATAACTACTAAAGACTATGGAGGTAAAGAAATTGGCAAAAAGTAATGCAGAATTTGAAGAGTATGAAGCTTTACTGGATAAAGCATATGAACAATTGCCTGACAGAGTATTTGAATCAATCAGATTTAAAATCCCAAAAGGATATTCAGTTATTCAAGGAAACCGTACAATAATTAAAAACTTTGGTGATGTATCAAATACTTTAAATAGAGATCCTCAACACGTTCTTAAATATTTATTAAGAGAATTAGGTACTTCCGGAAATGTTGAAGGAAACAGAGCAATTTTACAAGGTAAATTCACACACTACGTAATAAATGATCGTATAAAGGAATATGTTGACAACTTTGTTATATGTCACGAATGTAATAGACCAGATACTGTTATTATACGTGAAGACCGTATTGACATGTTAAAATGTAGTGCTTGTGGAGCAAGAGCACCATTAAAATCATTATAATAGTACAACTATTATATTATTTCTTTTTTAAGCTCCAAATACGACTCTTTTTACTAATTTATTACAAAATATTAATTCTTAAAACATGAGATGATAATATGTTTTGTTTATTATGCAACAGCGAAGAGAAACTATACGACGGATTATGTAAAAGTTGTTATCTCAAAGAGTTTGAACTGGTAGATATACCAGAATATGCTACTTTCACAGTATGTTCCCATTGTGGTGCCACACTAAAACATGACAAATGGATTGAATCAGCATACTACGATGATGAAATAATAAACGATGCCATACAGAAGGACATCACAGTCAATGAAAAACTTCAAAATGTAGAAATAACAACAGAAATACTTACAAACAGGGGAACAATGTATGACTGTATCATTCATGCATATGCAGAAGTCCTCGATGAACACCTGGAAAAAGATTATCCTGTTGAAGTAAAAGTAGAAAAAGGAGTATGCCCTGACTGCAGCAAATTCTATTCGGGTTACTATGAAGCTGTCATACAGTTACGTGCTGATGAGAGAAAACTTGAAGATGAAGAAATAAAAAAGGCTGACGAATTTATTTCAAAAGAAATTCAGCGTCTGTGCAAAACTAACAAGTTGGCATATGTAGCCGAAAGAATCGTACTCAAAGAAGGTATTGACTACCAGGTCGGTTCACATAATGCTGCCCATAAAATAGCAGAAAATATGCAGAAACAGTTTGGGGGCATTATAACCGAATCAAGAAAAATCGTCGGACATGACAAGTCAAAAAGTCGTGACCTTTACAGATCTTGGGTTTCAGTAAGATTACCTTCATTTCATAAAGATGATTTCATAGAATATGAAGAAAAGGTTTTGAAAATTGAAAAAATTGGTAGTCACAAGTTTGTAGGACTTAACCTATCAACTCTTGAATCAGAATCTATCAGCTGGAAGGAATACGATAAAATTAAGAAAGTAGGAAACACTGATGATGTCAAAAAAACAACAGTAACTAACATAACCCCTACAGAGATTCAAGTATTGGATCCTGACAATTTTTCAACAGTTGATTTGAAAAAAAGTGATAAAATGAATAATATTAACATCGGTCAAGAGATTAATGTTATTAAGTTAAAAAATGAAATATACATAATAATATAAATAAAATGAGAAAACGGAGGAAAATAAATGGATATAGATACAGCAATAGAAAACATTTCTAGAGATACTGCAGAAATTATTGAAATTGAAGAATTAAAAGAATTACTAAATAGGGATGAAAAAGTAGCTTACGTGGGATTTGAACCTTCAGGTAAAATACATCTTGGACATGCATTAACAATTAAGAAGATGAAAGCATTACAGGAAGCAGGTTTCAGAATAAAAATCTTCATAGCAAACCTTCATGCATTCCTTAACGGTAAAGGAACGTTAGAAGAAATTAATGAAACTGCAAAATATAATATTGAATGTTTCAAAGCATTAGGTTTGGATGAAAATGAAACAGATTTTATTCTAGGTTCAGACCGTATGTCCAAAGAATACATGGTAAGAGTATTTCAGGCAGCTACACAAATTACAATCCAGAGAGCTCAAAGAAGTATGGCTCAAGTATCCAGAGATGAAACACATAATGTTGCTGAAGCTTTATATCCGGTTATGCAGGCTTTAGATATTGATGATTTAAATGCTAACGTAGCAGTTGGTGGAATGGAACAGAGAAAAATTCACATGTTAGCAAGAGAAATCCTACCAAAACTAGGTTTAGAAGCACCTGTATGTATCCACATACCATTAATTCATGGAACAGATGGTTCAGACAAGATGAGCAGCAGCAAAGGAAATTTCATTGCAATAGATGATTCCCCTAAAGAAATTAAAAACAAGGTAAACAAAAGTTTCTGTCCTATCGGAGTAGTAGAAGACAACCCAGTTATCGAAATGGCCCATTACTACATATTTGATGAACATGAAAAAATGTTGATTGAAAGACCTGAAAAATTTGGTGGAAATCTTGAATTAACAGAAGAAGAATTAATAAACATTTATTCAAAAGAAGAATTACATCCTATGGACCTTAAAAATACTGTAAGCAAATACATTGCTGACAGGTTTGCTTCTGCTCGTGAATATATGGAAACTCATTAAGTATATGGGGTGAATAAATTGGCAAAACATACCATGCGCGTATTATCAGGATTACAACCAAAACAAGTTGACGAAATGATTGAAGAATATCATTTAAACATGCTTCAAAGTGAAACAGGCATCATATTGTTCGAAGGAGAACTGGAAGATTTGAGACGTGCAGTAAAACACGTGGTTGATGTAACTCTTCCTCCTGGACCAACGGTTACGGAAATAAAGGCAGCAGTTGATAACTTTGATGTTCAACTAAAACAGTCAAATGAAGGACCTCAATTACATGGTACCTATGAGGAAATCAATAATGCTGTTAATTTCCTTGTTGATTCCATGCGTGAAAGATTAGACTTTTAATCTTTCATAAGCCTAATTTTTCTTTTACTATTTTTCTGATATTTTCCTGCACATCCTCTAATGATGCACCTGCATCCACTACTTCTATGTTTTCTTCAGTGCTTAAAAGATTAAGATAATTTTCCCTGGTTTTCTTGAGAAAATCTATGTTTTCAAATACTTCTTCCTTATCACATCTTGTTATTGCTTTGTTTTCATCAAGATCCAACAATAAGGTTAAATCCGGTCGTGGCGTATAATTGTTTACTTCGTAAATCCATCCGGAATCTACTGATGAATTATTCTGATAACAGATACTTGAATAGAATGACCTGTCACTTATAAGAATCAGTTTTTTGGAATTTTTTGCATCTATGATTTCTTCTTTTAATGTCAGTCTGTCTGCTGCAAAGAGTAATGTTAATCTCTGTTGATTTATATCGTTTGTTGAATCGGGATTTAACAGTTCCTGTCGGATGAGCTTTCCGATATCTGATTTTGTAGGTTCAACTATTTTTCGTGTTTTATATCCTTTTTCCACTAACCATTCATTGAGTAAATCTGTTTGTGTTGATTTTCCTGCTCCGTCTATTCCTTCTAATACTATGTACATCTTATCATCCATTATCGTAAATTAATTAATATTATGTTAATCAATATTTTAATAGAATTCTATCAAATTTTTTTGAGGTAATGCTTTTTGACTTATGAAAATATTAAAATTCTTTCACCTGTAGGTTCTATGGATGTTTTGAAATCTGCCGTTTTCAGTGGTGCAGATTTTGTTTATTTGTCCGGTACCCGATATGGTGCCAGAGATTATGCAAAGAACTTTGATTATGATGAAATTAAAAAGGCTATTAAATTTTGTCATAAGTATAATGTGAAAGTATTTGTTACTGTGAATACTTCTATTTTAGAAAAAGAAATCTTTGAAGTATTGGATTATGTTTATTACCTGTATGTTCAGGGTGCTGATGGAATTATTGTTCAGGACATAGGACTTCTTAGTCTTGTTAAGGAGCTGATTCCCGAATTAAGTGTTCATGCTTCCACTCAGATGACAATTTATGATTATTCCTTTATTAAATGGTTATATGATAATGGCGTTGATTGTGCAAATCTTTCCCGTGAAGTTACTATTAATCGTATCAGGGAAATATCTTCAAAGCTGAAACGTTTTGATTATGATATTAATTTGGAAGTTTTTGCTCATGGTGCTTTATGTTACTGTTATTCTGGTCAGTGCCTGATGTCCTCATTTTTAGGTGGTCGTAGTGGAAACAGGGGATTATGTGCACAACCATGTAGGATGAGGTATGTGTTTAAGGATTATTATAATACATTGCTTGCAGACAGCAATTATCTTTTAAGTACTAAGGATCTGTGTACCTATAATAATGTTCAGGAGTTTGTTGATGCGGGAGTTAACTGTCTGAAAATTGAAGGCAGGATGAAATCTTCGGAGTACGTTGCAAGCACAACATTTGCTTATAAAAATGCTGTTTCAGGAAATGCTGCTGAGGATGATTATCTCTTATTGAATCTTGCTTTTAACAGAGGTTTTACAGAGGGTTATATTTCAGGAAAACCACCTGGAGAAGTTGTCGGTAGAAAGCGTGCTGGAAATCAGGGGTATCCTATCGGTAAAGTTATTAAGGTCAGGGACAATGAAGTGACTATCAAGTTTTCCAATAAGCGTTTTCCTACCAAAATTGTTAATGGTGATGGTCTTAAATTTGAATTTGATGGTGAAAGTTGCGGAATGTATGTTAGTAAAATTGTGTCCCAGAATAAAAATAAGATAACGTTAAAAGTTAAAAAAGGATTAGTTGTTGAAAAAGATTCCATGGTCTATATCACTTATTCAAAATATCTTAAGAATAAATGTAAATCAATTATAAATGAAGAAAACATTCATAAAACAGACATCAACATAGTAATTAGTATAAATGATAATTCACAAATGGAAGTAGAAGCAAGCTGTGATATTCTGGAAAAATCGGTAAAATATGTCAGTGAAAAAAAATTTGAAAAAGCAAAAAACAAGCCACTTACACAAGAAACAATAAACAAACAACTACAAAAAACCGGAAACACCACCTACAACATCAAAAAAATCACATATAAAAACTTCAAAAATGATCTGTTCATGCCACTATCCACAATTAACAACATAAGAAGAGAAATAATAGAAAAAATAGACATGAAAATATTAAACTCATACATACCTCAAAAAGAAGACAGAGAAAAAGCCAAAGAAAATATAAGAGCGTTCCAAAACAGACACCCAGCACAGGATAACAAACAGGAAGAAAAATGGAATATCTATATTGACAGCATAAAACAGGCAGAACTAGTCAAAGAATACGAATACATAAACAGCATATACTACGATGGAAGCTACAACCATACAAACATGGAAGATTACATAACAAACATAAGCAAAGAACTTATCCAAATAAACAGGATACTGCCTGAAAAAGAAATAGTGTGGATACTACCACAAATACTATTGGACAAGGATCTGCCACACATCGGAGAAATACTGGTAAAACTGAAATTCAATGGAATTGACATTAAAATACAATGCGACAACATTGGAGTGGCAACAAACCTGGATGTGGAAAAATACTCTGGAAACCTGAACATATTCAACAATTCCACAATAGAAAAACTATCAAAGGACCCAGGATTTAAGAAATTACTTATATCCAATGAAATATCATATGATGACCTAAAACTACTTAAAAACAATAACATAGAACTAGAATATATCATATTCGGCCAGATACAATTGATGATAACAAAAGATAACTTTGAAGACCTCATCGAAGAAGAAATTACAAATACTTACTACTTGATAGATAAACGAAACAACAAATTCCTAATGAAAAAGGATTGCTACAAAAACAGCCACATATATGATTACAGAATACTTAACCTAGACGGATACATCAACAAACTAAGAGATACAAACATAAACAATTTCAGTATAGACTGCAGGTTCTTCAACCTAAAAGATACACAGAACATACTCGAACACTTCAAAAACATAAACAAAAACAATGAAAATAACGAACTGATTATAAGAAACAATCAATTCTTCAACGGAAACATAGAAAGAGGAGTATATCATAACAGATAATCCTCAAACTATCCCCACCATCTTCAATCCAATATAAAGAACGCATACAATATGAAGTATTTTAAGCTTCCTTGCATCAACTTTTTTTGAAAGGTTTGCAGCATAACCTGCAACAATACTGCTGGTAACAGTTAAAAATATAAACTGAACTATGTTCACATAACCCAAAGAAAACTCGGGCAAATTAGGAACACCCCAACCTAAGAGGATATAAGCAATCATACCACCAAGACTGGTTGCAATAATTGAAGCCGAAGAAGTACCTATAGCCTTATGAGTCGGATACCTTAGAACAATAGTAAGGATAGGAATCATAATAATTCCACCACCAACACCCAGCAATCCACAAAGTAAACCACCAATCAGACCAAGCAGACAATGTCCTATAACACTCTGGCTGATGTTATCATCATTATCAGGATATTTGATGACAATCATGTTAATTACTGCAACAAAACACAAGAGACCAAAAGCAAACTTGAGAACTGAAACATCAACATTAACTGATATTAACGCTCCGGCAACCGCTCCCAAAAAACCTAAAATCATGATATAACTAAGATAATCAGTGACAACCATCCCATTATCATAATGCCTCTTAGTACTCCTGATCATTGTAACAAAAATAACTGCAAGACTAGTGGCAAATGACGTGGTCATGGCAATGGAAGAATCAACACCATAAGCAAGCAGCAGATAATATTGAATAGGAGTTAAAATAATGCCTCCTCCAACACCCAAAAGTCCTGCCATCAAGCCTCCAAAACAACCAGCGATAAGAAGTAATAAAATATAAACAATAAAATCCATGAAAAAACATAACCTCCCCAAAAAAGTAAATGATTGAAATAAATTAAATCATGACATTTAATAATACTTTATCAAAAAGCATATTAATATTTTAAATAAAATAAGAATCTAGAAAAATTAAAAAACAATGAAAATAAAAGATATATATAACCGGAAGCTATGAAACCACAAAAAAGAGGGGGTGTTAACAATTTATGAAATCGAAGAAATAAAAGGAGTAGGAAGCAAACTAGTAAAAAAAATCATAGAAAAATATGGAAGTTACGAGAAATTCGTAGAATCAATTGAAAACTATGAAATAGACAAATTAATGAATATACAGGGAATAAGTCAAAAACTGGCGTTGGAAATAGTCAGAAAAATACATGGAAACAAATGCAATGAATTTCTAAAAACAGAACAATCCGAGAAAATATACGAGGACATAATAACAAAAATGCTGGATTTCACAAACACAAATTATGCAAGAACAAGAATATTACTGATGACACCAACAACCGACTATGAAAAGATAACAGAAACACAAAAGCTTATAAAAGACACGCTAGACGAAACAAACACCCTTGACTACAGTTATATACGGCAATTATATGAGAAAATAACACCATTAACAAATGACATAAGACCAAAATTCAATGACGAATATGCAATAGTATGTGAAGACTATGAAGACTATCTGACATTAATCAAAAAAGGATTTGACAGATACTGCAACGTTTTTGCAATAGAAGATCATGTAAATCTGGAAGAATTCGAATTTATAATATACTTATACAACAATTATAACGTGGATCCTGGAGATGCAAACAATATAGTGGCAATAAGTAACCAAAGCCCAGACTATGAAATACAACCAAACATAATACTGGAATACTACAAACAAAACAGGACAACACTGGAAAACGTATATGAATTAAGAAAATATTTGGGACTGGAAAGTTGTATAGGAGAAGCACTTGAAGCACTGGATGAAATACAAATAGAAACAAAAAACAAAATTGCCATAGATGAAATAATCGACGAGATAAAAGAAAAAATCAACGAAACACTAAAAAAGGAAATCAAAAACGTAGCATTAGAAGGAGATGAAATACTTCTACTACTGAATGATGAAGATTTACCTCCAAAACTAATGAGTATATACAATGATGTACTGGATGAGGCAAGAGAAGAATTATCCAATAAAACAGGAATGTTATTTGACCCCTTCATAATAAAATACCCTATAGAAATAGATGAAAACGAAGTACGCAGGGTACAGGAAAACATAGCGGCAAACATTCACCTAAAAAAATATGAACAAGAACTAAATGCATGCAGCCTCCTTGAACAGTATGGAGAACAAATCAAAAAAGAAACAAAAGAACTAATAGAATATGACTATCAATTTACACTGGCAAGCTTCACAAGATTCTATG
>CAZUHM010000027.1:0-19852 GCA_964620575.1 uncultured Methanobacteriaceae archaeon
AAGATATGTATAATGGTGAATATGGAGAAGGAAAAGCAGAATGTATGGAAATACTAGTAAGCTTGGGCAAAATATATGACGCTTCCAAGATGATTCCAATCACATCAGCACAGGTATCAGGAGTATCATACAAAACAATAGGCGATGCAGGACTGGATTTTGTAGTGGATCTTGGTAAAAAGGCTGACGTGGAACTGGAAACCATGCTCAACCCTGCCGGTGTAGACATAGAAAACTGGAAGGAACTTGGTTTCAGCGAAGAATTTACCAAGAAACAGATAGACATCATCAATGGATATGAAAGCATTGGAGTTATGAGTACCTGTACATGTACACCATACCTCATAGGAAACACACCATTATTACATGAGCATGTTGCCTGGAGTGAATCATCAGCAGTATGTTATGTCAACAGCGTAATCGGTGCAAGAAGTAACCGTGAAGGCGGACCAAGTGCTTTACTGGCAGCTATTGTGGGAAGAACACCATACTATGGAAATCACATAGCTGACAACAGAAAGGCAGACATGATATTTGAGGTGGACTATGAATTCACATCAGAAGCAGAAATAGGTGCACTAGGATACCATGTAGGACAGATTGTCAATGATAAGAACCCATACTTCAAGCTTGACACAAATCCTGGACGTAACAATCTTAAAACACTGGGAGCAGCACTGGCATCCAGTGGAGCAGTAAGCATTTATCATGTGGAGAACGTTACACCTGAAGCTGATTTTGCAAGAAATCATGATGGATTTAGTGAACTTGAAGTAGTTGACATTGACAAAAAAATCATAAAAGACAGTCTTGAAGGACTAAGCACAACAGACAGGGTACCAGATCTTGTATGTCTTGGATGTCCTCATGCAAGTATCAGTGAAATACAGAAGGTAGCACAGCTTGTTGAAGGAAAAAAACTTAACAAAGACTTATGGATCTGCACATCCAAGGCAATTAAAGCCATCAGCAAACAATGTGGATTTCTTGATGTTATTGAAGCAGCTGGTGGAAAGATTGTGTCAGATACATGTATGGTTGTTGCTCCTGTTGAGGAACTTGACTATGAAGTTATCGGAGTAAACTCTGCAAAGGCAGCAAATTATGTTCCGAACATGTGTAAACTTGACGTAGTATATGATACTGTTGAAAACCTTATAGATTTAATCACTGATTAAATTCATTCACCTTACTTTTTTTTTAATTAAATTATTTCATCTTCAATATCATCACAACCACTGAAAACACCTTCTTTTAGTACAATATTAGTTGTATCCCATTTATCCAATTTCATTGCCACATTTTTAATATTATTACATTCAAAAGAAGTTTTACAATCATTATGTACACCATCAAGGACGTAACTATCATTATAATCTATAAAGTCACGAACTGAAAGGTAGTATCTGCCAAATAGATATGAAATATCTTGTAAATTGTTAACGTTCAAGTTTTCAAGGTATGGAATATTCTCCAATGATTCACATCCGGCAAATGTATGATTCATACTTTTTAGATTACTTGTATCCCATGTGTCAAGGCCTGCTATTGTTGTTAATGACTCACAAGCTGTGAACATGTAATCAATGTTTTCAACAGTACCTTTAAGATTTTGACAAACAAATGCGATAACATTTTTAAAACTGTTTCCACATGAATAGACTTCCACGCTACATGGCCTTTTATTTTCACCTTCAAGGTAATAATCAGCATAGTTAACATCATATGAAACATTTACATCAAAATATTTATTATTCAAGTTATCATATTTTGACAAGTCCTCACTGAGAAATATTATATTTGAATAGGAAAGTTCTGATGATTCAAATTCATCCCAACTTGTAATGTTGGTCATATCATCTAATATTATGAGAACTTCATGCTCTCCAAGATCATAAATGCTGGAAGTGGCTGTGTTTAATACCTCAAAGGTTATTAAATCATCATTGTAATATTTTGAAGTATCATTCTTGTCACATATACTATGATACTTGTCCATAAGCTCCTGGAAGGATTTGATTTTTTCATCCAATTCATATTGCGTTTTTATGATTCCACTATCAATATCATTTTTAATAACCTTTTTAAGATAAGTAAAGTCCAATGATGAATCCAAATGCTGTTTTAGTAAAATTTTATTTATCGTATTCCTGATTCTTTGATTATAGTTTCTTTTATATGTCTGTCTTAAGAAGTTTTCATCATGAATATTTTTTATAGCCTTTATTATGAGATTTTCATCATTAATCTTGTTTACAACATTTATCAATTCATCTTCATTATTATTGCCTGTCAAAACTTCTTCCATCCTATTATTAGCAAGACTGGATACGCGTTCATCTTCATCATGATTAATTACTTCAATAAGTGTATCAATATCATTCAGATTAGAATTTCTTAAAGCTGACATACGAACCCATTTGCTAGTATCATTTTTAGCTATTTTTGTCAATATTTCCTCATCAGTTAGATTTTTAACTGCATTTTCACGAACATACTTGCTTTCATCATATAAACTTACTTCAATCAATACTTCCTCGTTAGATATTAATTCAACTACTTTCTCCCTGCACTTTGTATGCTTACTGGCTAATGCCTTAATGAGGTTTTCTTCTTTTTTTATTCTTATTGCAGCCCACATTGAAATGGTTGGATAATCAGAATTTAATGCTATGTCCACCAGTAATGATTCATCCTCAACCTTATCCAATGCTAAATAAGATACACTGTATTCTGATATTTGATTCTGTTTACGGTCATAATCTGTTGGAGGATATGAATGTTTTGCTATCTCACATAGTATTTTTTCATCAGTTATTTTATTAATAAGTTCTTTACGATACCAGTAATTCATAAAATCCATTTGTACAATATAACACTGAATTTCTTGAGATTTTATATTAGGATTTTTTGCTATTTCTATACATACTGTGCCTGAATTATCATTCTGTAGAATATTAAACAGTACTTCTTCATCAGTAATCTTTTTGACTGCTTCACTGCGAACAAAAGAATCTTTATCATTATATGAAATATTTACCAGTACATCTTCTCTTGTAAGGTGTGGATTTTTCACAGCAATCCTACGAACTGTATCATCAGGGTCATGTAAAGCTAGTTTAATAAGTATTTCTTCATCCGTTAATTCTTCTGCAGCTTCTATTCTTTTATTTCTGTCACTGCTTTCATATTTAGGTTTGAAAAGATTGCCAAAAAAACTCATAATAATCAACTCAATTTAATATGACTGTTTGATAAACAATTACTTTTAGAACTATTTAAAATTTATTATATTAAACAATAATAAATTAAAATATGAAAAGATTATTTATTTTTGACCTGGATGGAATGATTCTTGATACCATAAAAGATTCATTCGATTGTGTTAATCAAGTATTGGAAGAATTTGGAATAGCACCATATTATGCAGATTTGAATAATTTAGATTATCCCAGTTTTCGAAAATACCTGAATGAAAATAATGCAGGAAAAGAAACAATGGTATACTCAAGATACATTGAAGTGTTTGCAAATCATCCTTTGAATAACACGAAAGCCTTTGATGGAATGACTGAAGTATTAGATGAACTTCAAAACAGGGGTTTGACACTTGCAATATGTTCCAACAGAGAGGAAAATATGGTTAAATCACTAGCCAAACGATTTTTTAAAGGAATTGATTTCAAATACATATCAGGATATAGAAAAGGAGTTCCTGACAAGCCTGATCCATATAGGATAAAGGAAATTATCAATGCGGAAAATGTCAGTGAAAGTGAAGTTGTTTACTTTGGTGATAAGGATGCTGACGTACAGGTGGCAAAGAATGCAGAAATAGATTTGGTTCTGGTTACCTACGGTCAGGGAAGTGATGAAGACTATAATAGTCCATATCCGCTGAAAGTAATTGACAGACCTGAAGAGATAATGGAGCTAATTTATGAAGGAATTATACATATTTGATTTTGATGGAACAATTATAGACAGTTATCGTGACTCTATAATCTATTTTAACATTACATTAGAGCAGTTTAACCTTCCAACATTCGAAGAGGAACTGGAAGGTTTGGATTATCAGGTTTTTAGAGAATTTCTCCATGAACAGATTATGGGCTTTGAAAATGAATTCATGAATAGATTTACTGATAATTATAAAAATAGTCCACAGAATAACACTTATCTGTATGACGGCGTTGTGGAAGTTCTCAAGAAATTACAGGATATGGGTAAAACTCTAGCAATATGTTCCAATAGAGAACAGAAAAACCTGGAAGAAATGGTGGACATTTTCTTCCATGAAATAGATTTTAAATATGTTTCAGGAGATAATGATGGTCTTCATAATAAGCCGGATCCATACAGAATCAATGAAATAATTGAAAATGAGAACATTAGTAAGGCTAAAGTACTCTATTTTGGGGATAAGATAGCAGACATCAACGCGGCAAAATCAGCTGATGTTGATATGGTTCTTGTAACTTACGGACAGGGAAATGATGAAGCCTATAACAGCACATATCCCATAAAAGTTATTGATAGTGTAGAGGAAATATTGGATTTTTAATTTCCCTCCTCATCAGTTATAATGTTGATGCAAAAATTTACACATTACTTATTACAATGATTTAACATAAAGATATATTAGTATGAATAATTTTATAGAACATGAATATTTAAAGAAGGATACGATTGAAGGCAGATTATATCAGCAAAATCTTGCCATGAGTGTTTTGAAAAAAGGAAACACAATGATAATAGCTCCTACTGCTATGGGTAAGACAGTGGTTGCTGCTCTGGTTTCTGCTGAAAGACTTAAAAACTTTGAAAACAGTAAAATACTGATTCTTGCACCTAGTAAACCGTTAACATTACAGCATGAAAAAAGCTTCAAAGAATTTCTTAACGCTAGTGTATGCAGTCTTACAGGAAATGACAAGCCAAGCGACAGAAAACAGTTATGGAATGACAATCAGGTCATATGTGCAACTCCACAGACGGTAGAATCAGACATCATTTCCAGGGAATATAACTTTAAGGACGTTTCATTAATTATCTTCGATGAATGTCACCATGCAGTGGGTTCATATTCCTATGTGTATCTTGCCCAGAAGTATGTTCAGCAGGCAGAAAATCAGCTGATACTGGGTTTGACCGCAAGTCCAGGATGGGAAAAAAGCAAGATTAAGGAAGTTTCCAAGAATATTTATGTCAATGAAATTATTATCAAGAGTGAGGAAGATCCTGATGTGGCACCATACTTCAATCAGGTGCAGACAAAATGGATCAAAGTCAAGCTCACACCGGAACTGCAGGAAATCAAGGATCTGATTAATGAAACTCTTAAGATAAGACTTAAAACACTTAAGAAATTGGGCATCATTGATTCTATAGCAAAGCCTTCCAAGAAGGAAGTTCTTGTGGAACAGTCAAGGCTGCAGCAGAAGATAGCATCCAGCAGCGTGCCAAAGAAGGAATACTTTACTGGTGTTTCCATACTTACTGAAGTCATTAATATCATGCATTCACAGGAACTTCTTGAAACACAGAGCATAAAGACATTGAACAACTACTTTGACAAACTTGAAAAAAAGAAGACGAGAGCCGCTAAGTCACTCAAAAATGACTACAAGTTTAACAAGGCTGTGATGCTTACCAGAAAATACTTGGACAAGGGCGTTGATCATCCTAAGATGATTCGCTTAATAGAACTTATCCAGCAGTTAATCAAGCAGGATAAAGAGAACAAAATTATCGTGTTCAGTCAGTTCAGGGACACTACCAAGACAATATATGAAAACTGTGAAAAGAACAAAATCAAGGCCCTGAGATTTTATGGTCAAGCATCACGTGAAAATGACAAGGGTCTCAGTCAGAAAAAGCAGATTGAAACAATTGATTCATTCAAGAATGATGACATAAACGTTCTGATATCCACGAGTGTAGCAGAGGAAGGTATTGACATTCCATCCGTTGACTATGTCATATTATATGAGCCTGTTCCATCAGAAATTAGGATGATACAGCGAAAGGGTCGTACAGGTCGTAAACATGAGGGTGAAATGTTTATTCTCATGACCAAGGGCACTCTTGATGAGTCATATTACTGGTCCAGTCAGAGAAAGGAAAGGGCTATGAGAAGCAATGTCTATAATTCCTACAGAAAAGAACATGTTACACTGGATAACCATGTTGCCGAAAAAGAGGATATTACATCATTCAATCCCAATACTAACACTACTGATGACAATGCCGAGGCAGAAATATTCGTAGATTATCGTGAGAAGAATTCCAATATGATGAGGGAACTTGACAAGATTAACTGTAAGATTACTGTCAAAACCATGGCTGTTGGTGACTATCAGATTACTGATGATATCATTATTGAAAGAAAAACTGTTGAAGACTTCAGCAAGTCAATAACAGATAAGAGATTATACCAGCAGGCCAAGGAACTGGTGAATAACTGTCGTAAGCCGTTGATGATTATTGAAGGAGAAAACATTTATCACACATTCCTGCATCCTAATGCTATAAGAGGTGCTCTTACTGCCATAGCAGTTGACTTTAGAATTCCTATCATTCAGACACAGAATGAGACAGACACTGCATTTATGATAAAAAGAATTGCCATACGTGAACAGGAAAAGGACAACAAGAAGCCTGTCAGTGTAAGAACACAGGCAAAACCTGTTACCTTACCTGAGCAGCAACTTTTTATCACTGAAAGTCTGCCTGGTATAGGACCTGTATCTGCCAAGAAACTCCTGACACACTTCAAAACCATTCGAAATCTGATTAATGCCTCCAAGAAGGAGCTGAAAGATGTTGAAGGTATTGGAGAAAAAACTGCTACAAACATTATTGACGTGACCAACAGGGAATTTAAAGAATAGAAATAATAGAGATAAAAGATAATATAAGAGTAAGGGATGTTTTATGAAGATAATAGTTGACCGTAAAAACAGGAAATATGTGGTTAGCGATAAGGAATTTCACACAGAAAAAGGTGTTATTCCTGAAGAGGATATTGTTAATGCAGAAGTGGGTGATGTTCTTGAAACGCATCTTGGAAAGAAATATACAGTTATTGAACCTAACATCAATGATTACATTGAACTGATGAAGAGAAAATGTTCAATAATATTGCCTCAGGATCTTGGACTGGTCACTGGCTTTACAGGTATTGGGTATGGAAGTAAGATTGTGGAATCAGGAACTGGTGCCGGAAGCAGTCTACTATTTTTTGCAAATATTGTGGGTCCTGAAGGACATGTTTACAGTTATGAGATAAGAGAAGATTTTGTTGAAATAATCAAAGAAAACATCAATGGAACAGATTTTGATAATATTACATTATATAATCAGGATGTGACTGAAGGATTTGAACAGGAAGATAACAGTATTGACATGGTGTTTATTGATCTTCCAAAGCCATCGGAGGTTATTGAAGATGCTTATCGTATTCTCAAGGCTGGTGGTTTTATTGCTGTTTACACTCCTTACGTTGAACAGTTCCAAATTGTTAACAAGGTACTTGGAAAGACAGGTTTTAAGCATATTACAATTCGTGAGGGCAACGTGAGAGAAATACAGATTAAGAACAATAAAACCAGACCTAACAGTAGAATGGCTGGTCATACAGGTTATATAACTTTTGCTAGAAAAATGTGAGTGAGGATTGATTAGGATGAGTTTTAGTTTATCAGATATTATTTCAATTAGGGATTTTACTAAAAGTGATGTAGAATATATTCTTAAGAAAGCAGAAAAAATGGAACCTATCGCCAGAAGTGAAGAAGTCTGTCATAAAATGGATGGAAAACTTTTGGGTGTTATGTTTTATGAACCGTCAACACGTACAAGATTATCTTTTGAAACTGCTATGAAAAGACTTGGTGGAGATGTGGTTGGTTTCAGTGAAAAAGGAAATACAAGTGTTCAGAAAGGTGAAGTGCTCTATGACACTGCACAGATAGTATCACAATATTCTGATGCCATGGTTATAAGACATGAAATGGAAGGAGCAGCAAGGTTCATATCTGACATTGTGGACGTGCCGGTCATAAACGCCGGTGACGGTGCAGGACAACATCCTAGTCAAACTTTACTTGATTTATATACTATAAAAAGAACAAGGGGAGATCTTAAAAACCTTAAAATAGCATTGGTTGGAGACTTGAAGTATGGCCGTACAGTACATAGTCTTGTATATGCTCTTGCAATGTTCAATGTTGAAATGATATTTATTGCACCTGAAGAACTGCAGATGCCACCTGAAATAATTGGTGACTTAACTAAGATGAACTGCAGGTTCACATTGAAATCAACATTACTGGATAATCTTGAGGATATTGATGTATTGTACATGACAAGAATACAGAAGGAAAGATTCC
This sequence comes from uncultured Methanobacteriaceae archaeon, assembly GCA_964620575.1. Taxonomy (GTDB): domain Archaea; phylum Methanobacteriota; class Methanobacteria; order Methanobacteriales; family Methanobacteriaceae; genus Methanosphaera. The sequence continues at coordinate 8,394 of CAZUHM010000027.1, forward strand.
CTGATCCTAAGGAATATCAGAAAGTTAAAGGTCAGTACACGTTAAACAGAGAAAATCTTGAAGGTACTGAGATTATTTTAATGCATCCTCTTCCTCGTGTGGATGAAATAAATTTCAATGTGGACTCACTTGATAATGCTATGTACTTTAAACAGGCATTTTATGGTGTTCCTGTAAGAATGGCTATACTGGATTCAGTATTAAAATAAGTAAAAAAAAAGTGGTGGAGATTGGTTTTTATTTTATTCATGATATTCCAGAGCGTTTTCTATTAAGTCAGTATCACACTGCAGAGTGATGATATTGGTTCTTCCTTTTCCTCTTCCTCTTGAAATAGTGTTTGCAGATATTAATCCTAACATTTCCAGTTCGTTTATGAAGTCAAAAAGTCTTCTGTATGACACTTTATCATTTTTTGCAAGTTCCTGATATTTTTCATATAAAAGTCCTGATGTTATTTCTTCTTTATTTTGTGTAAGTACAGTTATTGCTTCCAATACTTTTTGCTGCTGTACAGGTAGTGTCATTACAATATCAATAATTTTATTATGTTCAATACGTTCTTTTGCTTCTTTAACATAATCTTCTGTTATTACCATTGTTTCTTTTTCATCTGCTATTTCTCCTGACGTTTTTATCAAATCAAGAGCATAACGTGCATCCCCTTCTTCTTTTGCTGCCAGTGCAGAACATAAACTTAATACTCCTTCAGATATTGCTCCTTCATGGAATGATAGTTTTGAACGTTCTTCGAGGATATCTTTTAATTGTTGAGCGTTATATGGAGGGAATACTATTTCACGATCTCTTAAACTGCTTTTTACTTTTGGATTAATATATCGTTTAAAGTCAACATAGTTACTGATTGATGTTATTGAAACGTTGTCGGTTCTTGTCAGTGTGTATAGTATGTTGTCACCATCGTTTTTCAATATTACATCTATTTCGTCGAGAATTACAATTAATATTAGGTCTTCACCGAGAATATTGTTGTTGAACATATTTCTGAATGTGTTTACAACTTCTGCTTTTGTCCATCCTCTGTATGGTACAGGTTTTCCCAGTTGTTGACATAGTCTTGCAAGTATTTGGTATTCAGTGTTGTAGTCTGTGCATCGTATGTATTCTATTCTTACATTTATGTTATTTTCTTTTGCTGCTTCTTCAAGCTGATTTTTAGCGTATAATGTTACTGCTGTTTTACCAGTTCCGGTTTTACCATATATTGTTATGTCTTGTGGTGTTATTTTGCTTAATGCTTCAACCCAGAATTTTGCTATTGATTTAATTTTTTCATTTCTGTGTGGTAGTGTTTCTGGTATAAAACGATGGTCTAAATATTCTTTAGATTTGAATATTGTAGGCTTTTCTTTTAATTCTGTGAATATGTTCATTATTGTCACTTCTGCTTATTTATTTCAAGTGTAATATTAAATGTAACTGTAATATTGCAAGTGTAAAATTAATATTATTACATTTATTTATTGTTATATAAAAACTTTTAGAGAGAGGGACGTCTATTGCAAGTGTAAATTTTTATAGGTATGACTATAAAATTTTTGTATGATGTTAAAAAATGTTTGATTTTAGAATCTTGTTTTTTATTAAAAAGCTAAAAATGAAGTTAAATATATAAAATAAGAATAAATAATAAATATATATTTAATATAATAATAAAATAATAATATAATATAATATAAATAATAATATAATAATAATAAATAAAATAAATAAATAATAATAATATAATAATAAAATAAAATAAAATAAAAGCTTATTTTATCTTTTCATTTCTTTAAAAATCTTTTTATTTTAGTTATAAATTCATCATATTAAGTAATACAAAAATACTTATAATTATTTTTGTAATACTTTTTAGTTTAGTAAAACAAAATCATACACTTGCAACATAACATTATATTTTCATAAAATTTTAATAACATTTTGTTTACACTTGAAATTCATGTCTTAATTTTTCGTTATATTTACTCGAAAAATTTACACTTGAAACATATCTCTCACTTTTTGATTTCAATTGTTATCAAAAACATTTTACACTTGCAATATATGTCTCACTATTAGCCCAAGCAAAAATCAAAAAACAACTTTTACACTTGAAATACACCTCTATTATATAGTTTAAAAAATAAAACTAAAAACAATGATTTATAAAACTTTAATATCCGGAATTTCAATAATAGTACTTTCAGTAATAATAGACATGATCCTTGGTGAAGTACCAAACAGCATACATCCAGTAATATATATGGGAAAACTTATTGAAAAACTCAAAAACTATCTGCCAAACACAAAAATATCAGGACTACTCACAATACTGACAACAACATTCACATTCACAGTAATAACACTGCTGATACTCATAATATGTGCATACATAAACCAGTGGCTGTTCTTAATAATAGCATCATTAATACTGTCAACTACATTTTCCATAAATTTCCTCATAGAATCCGTAAGAAAAATACAGAAAGAACTTGAAGAGGACATTAACAAGGCAAGAAAATCCATGTCCTACTTGGTAAGCAGAAACACAAGCGAACTGACAGAATCAAGAATCGCATCAGCAGCAATAGAAACACTAACAGAAAACATAACAGACAGCATAATATCACCATTATTATACACATCACTGTTCATACTAATATTCGGATCACTACTTGGAATATACGGGATAATAATAGGATTACTGACAGCAATAATATACAGAGTATCGAATACAATGGATGCAATGCTGGGATATCAAACACCGGAACTGATAAACATAGGATGCTACCCTGCAAAATGGGATGACATATTAAACTACATCCCGGCAAGAATAACAGGTTACTATGTTATACTAGCATCATTAATTTTAAGATATGATTACAAACAGTCATATGACGTCATGAAAAAATTTGCCAGAAAAACACCAAGTCCAAACAGCGGATATTCGATGGCAGCAACGGCAGGAGCAATAAATGTAACACTCGTAAAAGAAGGAGTTTATGAATTAGGCTACGGAACTGATGAACTGGATAAAAATAAGATATCACAGGCAATAAACATAACCAAAGTAACGTCAGTACTGTTTATATTGACAATAGTGCTAATATACTTTATAATAATATTCATAATAATGTAAAAAAAAAATAAGTAGGGATTGACAATGAACATAGCAATATTATCTGTTACAAATCAAGGAAAAGCAATATCTGACAAACTATATGAAAATCTGAATGATAATCCTCTCATTCTGAATGTAACACAGTATCATAAAAACATAATAAAAACAGTGGATTCAATATTTGACAAATACGACTGCATAATAGGAATAATGGCATCAGGAATAATGATCAGATCAATAGCACCACATGTTACTTCAAAACTGTCAGATCCAGCTGTTTTACTGATTGATGATAATGCAAACTTTGTTATAAGCCTACTTAGTGGACATTTTGGAGGAGCAAACGATTTAACAGTTAAAATTGCTGATATATTAAACTCAACACCAGTAGTTACCACTTCAACTGATGTTAACAACAAGATTGGTATTGATTCCATCGCCAAAAGATATTACTGTAATCTTGAAAATCCTAAAAATATTAAACATGTAAACAAAGCTCTCGTAAACAACAACAAAGTCGACTTGTATCTTCCTGAAAAATATTCATTCATTCTTTCGGATAACATCAAAGATTCATACAACGTTTTTATTGATGATGAATATGATTTTATCACTGCCATTGTAGACGATTACGCTGTAATACTAAAACCGAAGCAGATGGTCATGGGTATTGGTGCAAGACGTGACATAGCAACACAAAAGGTGGAAAATGCCATATTGACTGCCTGCGACATACTGGAAATTCCAGTTTCCAGAATTGATTATTTTGCCACGGCAGACGTTAAGGCCAATGAGAAAGGTATTCTCGAAAATGTTTCAAAGTATGATAAGGATTTGAAAATTATTTCCATGGATGAGATTAAATCATATCAGAATGATGAATGTTCAAAATCAGATTTTGTAATGAAACAGTTTGGTGTTAAAGGTGTTTGTGAGCCATGTTGTCTTATTGCCAATGGAATAGCTTCACATCTCATATTTAAAAAGACTGCCTATGATGGTGTGACTATAGCTGTTTCTCTTAATGAAGAATGATTTTACACTTGAAATTTATGTCTTTTTTTTAATTCTAATCAATTAAACTTTACTATTTCCTATTTTTAAAAATAATATCAAAACATCTATTTTTTATAATATGATTAACATAAATATAATAATACTATGAATTAATATTTAAAACGATAATAACAAACTTGATAATTAAAATAACATTACTATTAACCATACTAATTTATAAAAAAAGGGGAGTGTATTTGTATGTCCAATATAATGAATAATGAAGAAATTTTTGCAAACTGTACTGAAATATTAGCACAAATCATTAATGATAACAGCGTACCAAGAAATATAAGAAGAGCTGCTGAAGAATCAACAGAATTATTAGCAAAAGAAACAGATGAACCAACCATAAAAGCAAGCACAGTAATATCAATCCTTGATGATATCAGCAACGATCCAAACATTCCAATTCATGCAAGAATTCTCATATGGAACATTCTAAGTGAATTAGAAGCAGTTAAAGATTAAGAACATGTGCAATATATTGAGTTTTAGCTATTCCTTCTATATACTCACATAGAAGAGTAGCTTCATCAATATCCACACCTACCGTAATCACCCCATGATTTTTTAATAAAACACTATCTTCTTTTACCAATGCATCACTTGCATGTTTAGCCAATTTTTTACTTCCCGGAGGATAATACTCAACTTCAGCAATATATTCGCCGGTTATTTCACCAAAGCCCTCCAGCTGACGTAACTTCCTGTCACTGAAAGCAAAGGCAGTAGCATATGGTGAATGTACATGAACAACACTTTTTACATCAGACCTTTTCTCATAAACACCACTGTGTAGATTTGTTTCCATACTAGGAACTTTGTCACATGATGAAACATAACTTAAATCATCAAGCTTAACCTTAATCACATCATCATATGATAAACTCTTAAAATCAGTACCTGAAGCAGTAATATACATATATTCACCACTATCATCAACAATACTGATATTACCAGCCTTTCCCAGAATCATATCCTTATCATAAATATGATGTGCTGTATTCACTATCTTTTCTATAATATTATTATCAATTACATCATTCATTTTAATCACTTGTAAAATCTAACAGTTGCATAGTTCCACGTCTGATGACAGGCACCTGACCATAGGTTGGAACAATATTATAAATCTTCTGGAACTCCGTCTGCTTCTGGAAAGTACCTGAATTCAACATATGAATACCCTTATACTTGACGTGCGAATTGATATGAACGTGACCAGTATGTAAAATATCAGGAACTTCATCCATAACCATATAATCCTCAAACTCACTGGCAAGAGGAGTTCTTTCACCATAAATAGGGGCAAGATGACGTTTTTCAAGCAGCAATTTCATAATTTTATCAGTATCTGCGTGAGTATAACCGTTCAATGCCATCACAATATCATCAAAACTTCTTCCATGATAAACCTGCACATTAATGTTGTCTAACTTAATCATTGATGGATTACTTACCATTTCAACATTCTTCTGATTGCACAGGTCTTTAGCATACTTCTCTGTCAATGCAGGTTGAGGCTCTGCAAGACGTGTTGCATCGTGGTTACCAGGGGAAATTATGATTGGAATGTCAGTAATATCACCCAGCAGTCTTCCTGCTTCCTCATACTGTTCATAGATATCCTTGATTTTCAACTCTTTTTCCTGGTTAGGATAAACACCGATACCGTCAACAAGGTCTCCACCAATAATCAGATACTTAACATCATTGGCCAGATCCTGTTGTTCTTCAGTTCCATAATTACCGTTAAGCCATTTGATGAACTTGTTAAATGCATCTTCATCAAATTGTTTACTGCCTATGTGAACGTCTGAAATGAATACTGCAGAAAAGTTCATTTCCTTATCAGTTATCCTTCTTTGTATACTTGGATGAGCAATTTCATCAGCTCTTATAAGGGTACCATTTGTACTTCCACTAATTCCGACAACTTCATCCTTAACAATTGTCTGACTGCTTTCAAGAAGATCTTCATTGTCCTTCAATATGATAACACTACCCGTACCTGTAGGGTCTTCTATCTCTATTATTCTATGCCCGTTTTTTGTATTGTTTATACTGTTAACAATTCCGATGACGTGAAGATTGTCAATGTTTGTTTTTGTGTTCTTAAGGTCTTCTACCCTGTTATATTCAGGATTTTCCTGTATAATCTTTTTAAGTTTTTCAAAACGATTATTGAAATACTTGTTCAAATCCTTAATGTCTCCGTCAGTATATGACTTATTGGTAACATCCAAGGTAATTTCATAGGGAGTTTCCTGGTTTTTACGTATTTCTCTTGTTTTAGGATTTTCAATGATTGATTCATGTATACGTTGTCTTTCATGTTGCTGATATTCCCGTATGGTACTGGTTGTAATAATGTACCTGTCACTCTCATTCTGTTCAACATAATCTATTAACTCATTAATTAAATAATCACTATCAGTATTGGCCTTAATCTCCGCATAGGCATTGTTATTTAATAATAAGTTAACATCCTGGAACTTTTTAATTATATCACTAGGCATAGAAAATCATCTTAAAAATTTTATCTATTATTTAATATTATTATTTTCATCTGCTTTAAAAATATGTATATATTATAATCAACTTAAAATTATATAGTATAAACCATTAAATATATGGAAAATATTTTGGAGGGAAATAATTGTCAAGGATATTGAAAATAATTCTATTCATAGTAGGTATTATCTTGTTTTTTGAAATCGGATTATTTGCATCATACAGTCTTATTTCATCAAATCCAGTAAATCCATTAGAACTATTATCAGTACAGGTAGATGAAGGTTCAGACATAGTAGATTCAGTTACTGGAGAAAAAAAACTTAACGACCAGGATACCTTAAACATAACAAATGATGAATCTGTTGCATTGGCTTTGGATAACATGACAAATCTTAGTGTAAACCTGAATTCAGTTTCGGCTAAGATATCGAATGATGACACGGGAAATCAGACAATAACAATCACAGCCCTTGCAACGAAGGACACTCAGTTTACCTCGGGCGGTTATATACAGATTGTTCCAGAACAGACATATAGTATAACTGCAACGGCAGTGGGAGAAGTATATTCATCAGGAAGAGTATATGTGAACGTTACTTCAATTGAACTTAAGGAAAGAATAGTACTCTATAACCAGAACAACAATACTGGTGGAAACACATCTATTGAAAGCTTAATGAATTATACACAAAATGGTAATAACTCTTCAGCATCAGCATCAGCATCAACAAATGCCACAAGCAACAATCAAAGAACAAGAGCATAATTTTCCTTCTACTCCAAAACTTTTTTTTTAAATTTTTTAGTTGTTTAATTTACTTTATCTTGAATTATAAGATTAATCTATAAATATTATAAAGAATACATTATAATTCAAGGAGATTAATACTAAATCAATTTATATTCATTAAAATAAAAATATTTTTGATTATTTATTAATTATTATAATTATATTTTATTTCTGGAGTAATAATATGATAAGCTTAATAGGTATAGGATCAAAAAGAGAACACATGACTCTTAAAGCAGCTGACAGAATCAAAGAAGCTGATGTAATAATTGCATACAAACCATATCTTGAACACATAATGGATTTACTGGAAGGAAAAGAAGTTCTAAGCAGAGGTATGGGAGACGAAATGGAAAGAGTGGAACTTGCAATAGAACTTGAAAAAGAAGGAAAAAAAGTTGCAATCATAAGTTCAGGAGACCCTGGAATATATGGAATGGCAAATGTATACTTCCAAATCATAGACAAATACAGTGACCTTGAATTTGAAGTAATACCAGGTGTAACAGCAGCAACATACTCAGCAAGTGCACTGGGAGCACCATTACATGACCTGGCAATAATCAGTCTAAGCGACTTGCTCACACCTCTGGAAGAAATTCAGAGAAAAATCAAACATGCAGCAATAGCTGATCTTGTAATAGCATTTTACAATCCAAAAAGTAAAACCAGAACAGTACCATTTGAAACAGCATGTGACATACTGGTAGAAAACAGAAACCCTGAAACACCAGTGGGAATAGTAAAAACAGAAGGAACAGACACAATCACACAAATATGCAAACTCAAGGAACTAAAAGAACAGGATATACACATGTCCACAACAATTATCGTAGGAAACTCAATGACATATGTCAAAAAGGGTAAAATGATAACACCACGTGGATACAAAATGACTGCAAAACTACCTGAACAAACAGAGGAATTCTATGAAAGATTCTTCAACGGTGACATTCAGATAGGACAAAACACTGACTGTGAATACTTCCCATGCCACAATGATGAAGAAAGCTGCACATTCTGTTACTGTCCATTCTATCCATGTGCAGATGGCTCAACAGGTGGAAAGTGGATAGAAAACAAGAATGTATGGAACTGTAAAGACTGTAATTGGGTACATCAGACAGCAGTTGTCGATGAAATCCTAGACTATGTAAAGGAAAACATCAAGTCAATGGATGACTTTGACAGGAAAAAGAAAGACCTGCTCAAATTAAGAAGAGCAACAATCTACAAAACAAGGGATTTGAAATTTAACAGAAATTATGAATTGGATGAAGAATAAAATATTATATCTTCATCAGATAACCAATTTTTCAACATTTTTTATGACATTTATATGTTTACATCTTCATTCTTCATGATAATGCATATCTTGTCACTAACAATTTTATCCAAGGCATTTTTATATCCTACTGGTTAAAATTCAATTTTTCGTGTAGAATTATCTAGTATCAATATTTTAGAGTTATCAAGATAGCACGTGTCAGTATTATTTATTGTCTTTTACCCCTGATTAATATCGTTATTTTCATAGGATATCCTAGTATCATAGCCTTAAATTAGCTTCATAATATAGATATGACTCATAGTGGCTTTATCGGCACTTACAACGATATTATTGGGTGATATTTATCTAAAAATATGATATCATAAAAACGTAATAAAAATGAAAAATAGGACAAGATTTTACACTTGCAATATATGTCTGGTAATTTGGGGATTATTAAATGTTAACCAATGAATCAATCTTTTCAAAGACACTTTCAACATCTTTCTTATTATAATCTAAAATCATAGACTCTGTAGGACAATGAAGACTACATGAACCACAACCAATACAGATATCCTCATTAACATGAGAACCATCTTCATCAATTGTTATGGCATCAGCAAAACAGACTTCCTTACACTTACCGCATTTGATACAGGTATCAGTTTCACATCTAACTGATACACCAGGCAGCTTGTAGAAATCATTCTGAATAGTATCACTAAGATTAGGATAAACTCTCCAAAGACAGCAGCAAGGACAACAGTTACAAATGGTCAGCAATTCCTCGTTAGGACGAACATTCATCCACACCGTATCCATCTTATTCCTGCCCATAATATGAATAAGACCGGCCTCTTCACATTTTTCTAAATGACGAATAGCCTCTTCACGTGTTGCCTCAACACAGTGCTTACGGGAAATCTTTCTGGTAGTCTTACCAAGGAAAATACATCCCAAGTCCCTAGGATAATCAGTACAACCAGTTGATCTTCTACAAAGACACTTCTTCATGATAACAATATCATCGGCCTTGTTGATGACGCTCTTAATGATTTCACTAGGCATAACAATCATATCAGGATTATCTACACTGAAATCCATTCTGATTGTCTGAGAAGAAACATTTTTAACACTGTCATCATTGGGCACAAAATAAGTACCATCATGTTCAAAGAGGGTTTTTTTAATAATCTTATCCATAATTTTGTATTTTCTGCTCAGACCAGCAACCTTGAACCTAAGATGGAATATCCTCTTAACAACAGCTATATTAACATCAATCATCCTAATTCTTCTCATTTTTCATGCCCTTCTATCATTAATATCATATAAATATAAAAAAATGTAATTATGTTGAATAATCTATAATTCAACATTCATAGTTGCTTCATAAACTGTAACAGCCTTACCCTTCATTTCTGCAGTAAGATAATCTACATGGTCAGTAATGGTAATTTCCAGGTCACCACCGGACAAATGAGCAAGAACTTTCTCATCAAGTAAGCCCATCTTATAACCTAACAGTACACAACTGGTAGTACCTGTACCACAGGCAAATGTGAAACCCGCACCACGTTCCCAAGTTAAAATATTAATCTCTTCGGAAGAATCAATATTCACAAAGTGAACATTAACCTTTTCAGGGAAAGCTTCATGGTTTTCAATGCGAGGACCATAAAAGTCTAAATCAATATCCTCAATGTTAACATCAGTAAAACATACAGCATGAGGATTACCAACACTAACAGAACTCATTTTAACTGTTTCACCTTCAACCACTATATCTTCCATAATGAATTCATCAGTATTGCCACTAGGAGCAATGGCAGGAATATCTTCAGGTTTAAAGAAACCCTGACCCATGTCAATTTCAATACTTGTTACTTCACCATCTTCAACAGAAAGTCTTGCTTCCTTAATATCTTCCATGGTTTCAATTTTCATTGTTTCCTTTTTAACAATACCCTTATCATAAACGTATTTGGCAAGACATCTGATACCGTTACCACACATCTCTGCTTCACTACCGTCACTGTTAAAGATACGGAATTTGACATCTGCCACGTCAGACTGACAGGCAAATATTACACCATCTGCTCCAACATTAAATCTTCTAGTGGAAATTTCTTCACTAATTTTATTTTTAGATTCTTCAGGAATAACTGTTTCTATAGTTTCATTGATAACTATATAGTCATTACCAAGAGCATGCATTTTTGTAAATTCTATTTCTGTACTCATTTTAATAACCTTGTAGGTACTTTCTGACCATTAAATAGGTCACTGAATTCTTCTCTTCTTCTAATTACATCTACTTCTTTTTTGTTGACAAGCACTTCTGCAGGTCTAGGTCTTGAATTGTACTGTGATGCCATACTGAAAGCGTATGCTCCAGCATTTAATATGGCAATAAGATCTCCTTCTTCCAGTTTAGGCATAGGTCTATCTCTTGCAAAAAGGTCTCCACTTTCACAGAGGTTACCTGCAATATCAATTTCTTCAACAGCTTCTTCGTTCATCTTATTGGCAACCACAATATGATGATATGAACCATACATTGTAGGTCTGAGTAATGTACCGAATCCACAGTCTACACCGGCAAATTTACGGTAGCTTTCTTTGATTGTGTTAACTCTTGTTAACAGTACTTCAGCGTTACCTACAATGAATCTTCCAGGTTCAATATAGAATGA
>CAZUHM010000028.1:0-19557 GCA_964620575.1 uncultured Methanobacteriaceae archaeon
GGTTTGTTTCGTATTGTTTCTTTTATGTCTTTTGCTATTGGTTTTTTTTGTTTTTTTATTTTTTCTATTTTTATTTTTTCAGATACGTTTTATTGGTTGATTAGTTATGTTTTATTTTTATTTTTCATGTTTTAAGTAATTCAATTTATTAAAATAATTGGTGATTAATAGAAAAAAATATAACAATTGTTATAAAATTTTCTATTAAAAAAAATTTTAACTTTCGTTAAAATTATGTTGCGACATGTGATATATTACATATTATAGTCTACACTTTATTATATTGTTATCACCATATATAAATATAACGATTGTTATATTTTAATATGTGAAGAAAAAATAAATACAATTAAAGAAATATAATATAAAAGAGAATAAAAGAAAAAATAAAAAGATAAGGGATAGAACAATGTTTGAAGGAATGAAAGAAGACATCCAAACGGTTTTCTCAAACGATCCTGCAGCAAAAAGCACAATAGAAGTTATTTTATGTTATCCTGGATTACATGCATTATGGTTACATAAACTAGCACACTGGTTTTGGCAAAGAAATCACCTGTTAATCGGACGATTCATCTCACACCTGAACCGATTTTTCACGGGAATAGAAATACACCCTGGAGCAACAATAGGAAGAAGATTCTTCATAGACCATGGTATGGGAGTAGTAATAGGAGAAACGACAATAGTCGGAGACGATGTTCTGCTCTACAAGGGAGTAGTGCTTGGAGGAACAAGTCTTGAAAGTAAAAAAAGACACCCGACCATCGGAAACAATGTAGTAGTAGGAACAAACGCCATAGTACTGGGAAACATAGAAATAGGTGACGACTGTAAAATAGGAGCGGGATCAGTGGTGACAAAACCGGCTCCGGCAGGTTCTACAATAGTCGGTATCCCTGGAAGAACGTTAGAATCAATCAGAAAACAAAGCAAACAGAAACATGACCTGGAACACGGAAAAATACCTGACCCTGTCACAGACATACTTAACACATTAATCAGAAGACAGGAAGAACTAGAAGAAATCGTATACCATGAAAACCGTTCAGAAGAAGACAGAAAAATAATGTACAAAGAACTTAGAGAATTAGCAAATAACAATAAAGAGGAGTGAATACTCCTCATTTAAAGTTTATATTAATACTTCTTTCCCCACTGGATGAAGTAAACCATTTAACCTCCGTATTATACTTCCATCCTTTTTTTAAATTGGAGTTTTCATTGTTAATATAACCATCAAAATTTACCTTACATGGAACCTCGACCCTGACAGTCTTTTTAGTGCTGTTGGATAATGTAAGAGTAGTTGTTATGTAATGTCTGTTATAATTATAATTGTAATATAACCTCATGTCACAGGGTACGTAAATACTGAATGAATGTTTGCTTCCCACATCCAATGAATATATTAAGCGGACATTCTTTTCTATTTCAGTTAAGAAACTTTTGGTTTCAATAGCCTTTGTGACATCATTGGATGTTTGGATAGTGTCTGTCAATAATGGTATCGATATAACAGACAGGATAATTATCAAAACAAAGAATAACAGAAGATATTCCATTGCTATTTGTCCATGGATATCCATCATATCAACTCCAATATCATTGTGATTATATAGGGAGTATTGCCTATAAAAAGTGTTATGAACAGTCCTGTTAGAATAAATGGTGCAAATGATAATCCCTTTTTGATGGGCAGTCTTCCAATATTATCAATTTCAGATATTTTTTTTATATCCTCGCCGGTCAATCCTCCTGCATTTGTGCTGCATATCACTTGTCCATTAGTTGTCCTGTCTTTTAACTTCTTTAGAAAACTTCTTCTGTCAAATAAATATTTATCATCCATACAGATTAAGGGGTATGCGAGTATCATCCCCTCTTTGAGATTTCCTTTATCTATATTGTTTGTCAGTGCCTCTTTTATGATTCCATCAGTGTATAGATTTTTAATTATTATTGTTATTGATAGAAGTATAAATTCTTCAAGATACAATATGATGTTCTGGTTAAGGAATGATTGTATGATAATTACTGCTGATAGTATTACCAGTATTATGTCGTATTTCATTATCTTTGATACAAGATATGACAAAAACACGAGAAGTAACAATTTAACAATTAAAATATCTACATTCATTGATGAAATAACAATATAAGATATAGTCAATGAATTTAATGAAGATAAGACTTCCTTAAACTTTATAGTTTTCTTGATTTCATCAATTAAATACTGTTTATTTTTAACAATATTATAGAATGCAATTGACAATACAACTGGAATTACGGATAATACGCTGTTGAAAATTAACAACAACGTTGGTAATTTAAATGTCAACAAATGATATGGAAAAGTAATACCATAAAATGATACATGGGGAATTACTGTAAGAAATTCCGGTATCAGGAGTGAAGAGATTGCTGTAAACAGTTTAACATCCCCTCCTGCCCAGATTCCCAGAATCCACAGGATATATGAAAACACGAAGACCATTACTATTGACAGATAATAAAAGAGATTGAATTCATTTATCAGAGAATAGTAGAGGCTGACAAGTGTTATTCCTATGATTAATGTTGTAAATGTCAGTTCATTTGGTATTATTTGACGTTTAACATCAGTATATGCTGCCAAGATACAGCATACAGTTACTATTAATATTCCTAAAATTTTTATTAATTCTAAATTCATAATTCTTTCTATAAAAAATAGGGAAGAAAAGATTAAAATTTGTTTTCTTTTTTATCTTTTGCAGCTTTGATGAAAGATTTAAATATTGGATGAGGAGAGTTTGGTCTTGATTTGAATTCAGGATGGAATTGACAGCCAAGGAACCATGGATGATTTTCAAGTTCAATCATTTCAACTAAAAAGTCATCAGGAGATGTACCGGAAATTACTGCACCATAATCTGTTAATAATTCCCTGTATTCGTTGTTAACTTCATATCTGTGTCTGTGTCTTTCAGATACCTGACTTTCCTTGTATGCATCATATGCAATTGTTCCTTCCTTAATGGTACATGGATATGCACCTAATCTCATTGTTCCACCCATGTTCTTGATTTTCTTCTGTTCTTCCATCATGTCGATAACAGGACATGGACAGTCCTTTTCAAACTCGGTACTGTTTGCTTCTGGATGTCCGTTAAGCTGAGCTATAGCTATACTCATTGCATGTAATCCTAAACATATACCGAATACTGGAATGTTATTTTCTATTGCATATTTTACTGTTTCAATTTTTCCTGTTATTCCTCTTTCTCCAAATCCTCCTGGTATCAGGAGTCCATCGTATCTTGAGAGAGTTTCTAGATTGAAGTCATTGTCTGCTTTAATCCAGTCTATTTCAACTTTGACTTTGTTTGCAGCTCCGGCATGTTTTAATGCTTCTCTTATACTGATATATGCATCTTCAAGTTCTATGTATTTACCCACTACACCTATTTTTACCTTTGGAGATTCTATTTTAAGGTCTTCTACTATCTGACTCCATTCATATAGGTCTGCTTTGTTTGGTTTTTCCATTCCGAGTCTGTCAAGTACTATTTGTCCTACGTTTTCGGAGTACATTGTTAATGGTACTTCATAGATTGAATGTGCATCGGGAGTGTTGATTACTGCCTGTCTTGGCACGTCACAGAAGTGTGCTATTTTTTGTTTGAGTTTGTCGTCGAGTAAGAGTTCTGATCTGCAGACTATCATGTCAGGGTTTATTCCTAATCCTCTAAGTTCCTTTGTGCTGTGTTGTGTTGGTTTTGTTTTAAATTCTTTTGCTGCTTTTAGGTATGGTACGTATGTTACGTGTACAAACATGCAGTTTTCATGTCCTTCTTCGTTTTTTAGTTGACGTACTGCTTCGATGAATGGCTGGCTTTCTATGTCTCCTACTGTTCCTCCTACTTCAACCATTACCACTTCTGCTTTTGTTTCGTTTGCAACATTTCTTATCATTAGTTTGATTTCATCTGTTATGTGTGGAATTATCTGTACACATGAACCTAGGTATGAACCTTTTCTTTCTTTTTCTATTACTGATGAGTATACTTTTCCTGTGGTGATGTTGGCTTTTCCTGATAGTTCTGTATCGAGGAATCTTTCATAGTGTCCTAAGTCCAGGTCACATTCCATTCCGTCATCTGTTACGTATACTTCACCGTGTTGATATGGGTTTAATGTTCCTGAATCCCAGTTTAAGTATGGGTCTATTTTGATTGCCGTTACATTAACACCATATGACCTTAGTATTCTACCTATTGATGCTGAAGTAATTCCTTTTCCTATGGAACTTACTACACCACCAGTTACTACTATATATTTTGACAAATTTACCATTCTTCCCTTAAAATGTTATAAAATTATCAATATAATCATCATATTTTAAACAATATGATAATTATTATTTTATAATTTGTTCATTTTTTAATATAAATCTTTGTACATTTTTAAAAAAATAATAATATAGAATAATGTTTGTATTTAATCATATTTACATTTATCATTTGTTTATAGGAAATATCCAAAATATATTACATTAAAAAGTATATCAAAAAATGTAATGTATAAATTCATATTTAAACCAGATAAATAAAATCACAAAAAAGTATAAAAAAAATAGAAATTATACTATAATATTAATATATATTAAAAATATATAGTATACTATGAACAATATAAACGATATGAACTCTCCAAATAGCTATCAAGAAGAAACATTAATATTATTAAAAGAGAAAGGAATAACATTTAAAGGGGCAAGTAAAGCATTTTCAACATTTCTAGTTTTATGGTTTTTATCCAAAGAAGATATGCATGGCTATCGGATAATGAAAAAAATAGATGAATTTTTCGAACCACAAATAAAATTTGGCCTAATGAAATCAACAAAAGCAAACAAAATATATCCTTTACTCAGATCAATGAAAGAAAACGACCTGATTGAATATTACGATGGAATTCACAAGAAAAAAGAAGTTAAAATATACAGATTAACAGTAGAAGGAAAAGAAATATTCAATTTAATAAGAAGAGATTTAATGCAAAGTATGAAAAGAGACATTTGGAGAGAATTAATCAAAGATTTAGATATAAGATAAAAGAATAATATAGAATTATTCTTTACTAATTTTAATCATTTCACCAAGTAATGTATGACCAATAATTGTACCATACTTACCGTTAGACATGTCCTCAGAATAGAACTCTGTTGCATCAGGCTCCTTGATGCTGGTTGAATAAACTGCAAATGGTATAGGAGTCATAGTGTGAGTTTTTATATCAATAGGAGTTGGATGATCCGGCAATACTGCAATAGTATATTCAGGGTCAATATCAGGTAACTCTTTTAATAATTTTTCTAATATTATACTATCAATATTTTCAATAGCTCTAATTTTTTCAGGTAAATTACCTTCATGACCTGCTTCATCAGGTGCTTCAATATGAATAAACTGAACATCATGTGTTTTTAATGATTCAAGTGCATAATCAACCTTGTTCTGATAATTGGTATCAAAGTATGCTGTAGCACCAGGCACTTCAATAACATCCAAGTCAATATATGTACTAATACCTTTCAACAAGTCTACACCAGTAATGGTTGCACCGGACATGTTATATTTTTCAGGGAAATTTCCTATAACCGGTTTTGCACCCTGTCCCCATAACCATATCATGTTTGCAGGCAATTTTCCTTCAGAGATACGTTTTTGGTTTACCGGATGATTTTCCAGTACTTCCATTGAGTCTTTCATTAACTTGTTGATTAATTGTGATTTTTCATTATCCGGTTTTAGTATATGTTCATCCACATCCTGACCTACAACATCATGTGGTGGTGTTGATTTGAGTTCTTCCATTTCCAAATCATCAATAACAAATAAATTTCTGTAACTTACTCCTGGATAGAATCTTCCAATATCTCCGAAATTTTCATTTAATGCTTTTATAAGTTCGTCTGCTTCTTCTGTTGAAATATGGTCTGCTGTAAAATCATTGATTTTTCCGTCTTTAACATTTATAAAGTTTAATCTGAATGCTACGTCATCGTCATTTAAGGAAACTCCTACACTAGGTGCTTCTAATGGTCCTCTTCCTTTTAACATTGATGGATCAAAGCCCATGATGGAAGTGTTAGCTACATCAGAACCTGGTGTCATTCCATCAGGTACGTTTTTTGCCAATCCTGTATATCCGTTTTTAGCTATAAAGTCCATGTTTGGAGTATTTGCTTCTACTACTGGAGTACTTCCGTTTAGTGCTTCTAATGGCTCATCTGCCATTCCATCGGCTATTACTATTACATATTTCATTTTAATCACAATTGTTTTTTTATTATTATATTAATATATTGTATGACAATTATTAAATATTTAGGCTTACTTAAAAATTATCCTCTGTGTACATGACCGCAAGAACAGTGTTCTTTACTGAAGGGTTCACCGGAAATGTCCCAGTCGATTGTGTCATAATTTTCATACACACTTACAAGAACATCCCTCAACTCCATGACGGCAAGACCGAGAAGGTTCTTACCCACATACATGCCATCATCCTTCTGTTCAACGCCCAATTCCAGGTTGTCACTTTTAAATACGATTATACGGTCTTTGGTTCTGATAAGTTCATTTGTAAAGTTAATGTCTGTTATTATCTTATAGTATAAAGCATTGAGTATTACAGTATACTTGAGTTCTTCCCATAACTGCGGTGACTTACCCTTTATTTCTGATTCAATCACGTCAACAATTTCACTGGCTGAATCATATGCTGAAGTTCCTATATGAATATGAACAGAATTATCATAGTATAACTTGTCAAACATGAAAATAATGTCCTTTCTTTCATTTACGTCATTGACATATTTTGGCTGTCCGTCCTCGGACCATAACTTAACAAATAATGGTTTTTCTGTTGATTTAAGATATTCCTTTGCTTCTTCACTTAAGGAATCTGCTGCTTCTATTTCATCAGAGAATGTTGGAGCTTTAGGAAATACTTTTAAATATTCGTCCATATCGTCAACATTTTCATTGTATTTAATTAAGTATTCTGCACCACTGCCTGTTTTCCAGAATGATGACTGTTCAGGCTGTGTCGGATATTTTATCCATGGAGGTGCAATGTATTTTTCATCTTGCATATTTTAATCCCCTTTAATAATTTGTAGAAAAATAAAAAATTTTATTGAAAAATAGTTTGAAGCAGAAAAATTAATACTAGTTTGCATTAAATTTTCCAATACTGATAATGTCACTTAGAATTGCGGATGCTGTTTCTATAGAACCGGCTCCTACACCCACTACTGTTACATCATCAGATAAGTCTGTTTTAAATGTTATGACGTTTAATGTACCATTTACTGCAAATGGTGAACCTTTTTTAACTAACATTGGAGCTACAGTAAGTTTTCCATCTTTTGCTTCAGCGACGAGTTTTATTAAGTATCCGTCTTTTAATGCTAGCTGAACTGCATTAGATGTGATGTCTGATATTCCATGTAATGAAACGTCTTTAAGTGTTACGTCCCATCCCATAAGTGAGTTTGCTATGATAACAATTTTACATGCTGCATCCAATCCTTCAACGTCCTGGTAAGGATTTGTTTCGGCAATACCTAATTCCTGTGCTTCTTTTAATGTTGGTTCATATTCGGTTCCTTCATTAGCCATACGGGATAGTATGTAGTTGGTTGTACCGTTCAATATTCCCTGAACTGATTTTATCTTGTTTCCTGCCAATGATTGACGTGCTGTGTTAATAACGGGCATTGCTCCACCAACGGATGCTTCAAACCTGAATCTGACATCATTTTCCTGTGCTGTGTCTATGAGTTTTTTGAAGTTTAATGCCAATGGTCCTTTGTTTGATGTTACAACATCCTTCTTATCGTTCATGGCTTTAAGTATGTTGGATTGTGTTGGTTCACCGTCATCAATGTTTGTCGGTGTTGCTTCAACAAGACAATCATATTCTGCCAAGTCAAGAACTTCTAATCCGTCAACATCACTTACACCATATTCAGGGTAATTCTTGATTTTTCCTGTTTCGTTTTTAGTATCCAGTGCTAATTGTAAGTCCAGTCCATCCGCGTTTATTGCTGCTCCAGATCTGTCTGCTATTGCAGTAATTTGAATGTCCAAAGCATATCTTTCTATTAGTTCATCATGTTTTGAGAGCACTACGTTTGCAACTCCCTGTCCTACTGCTCCAAAACCTAGAACACATAATCTCATCTTATTTACGGTCATTGAAATAATCTCCCTTTATATCTGTTTAATTAATACTAATCCGTCATTGTCTGCAATTGTCTGTACTGCTTGTATTGAATCTTCTGTATTGTCTTCTTTTGTTTCAATGACTACTTTACATACTGATTCCTGAAGATCATTTCCAATGTTTAAGTCAACGCTAGAAATTTTCACGTCTTCTAATTCATCAATCTTATGTACTGTTTCCATGATGTTGCTTGTGGATAGGTTTCCAAGTAATAGAAATGTCTGTGTTTCCTTTTGTAGTATTCCATCTATTTTTACTATGTCTACATCCTGTCCACGTATGAATTCCACTCCTTTTTCAAGGATGTCTTTGGAACCTTCGATGGTGAAATGTACTGGTATTTTTCCATCGGCTGTTCTGTTGTCGTGTTCGTGGATAATTGTGGATACGTTTGCTCCAAAATTAGATAATGGTTGTAATATGTTTACTAATTGTCCTGGAGTATCTGGTAATTCTATCAATAATTTTAATCTCATTTCGTCCATTTCCCTTTTTCTGCTACTACACTGCCCTGTTTATCTACATGTGCATTTCTTAAGATTTTTTCAGGATTTTTATCCACACGTACATCTTCTCTTGTTCTGTTGAGATTGTCAACAATGTATTGTGTTTCTTCCAAATCAGGTATTTGTTCTAATACTTCTGAAAATTTGTTTAATATGTTTTCTGCTTCTTTTTCTATTTCCATATTATATGCTCCCAAGTATTAATTTTCATAAAATTACGATTTTATTATTTATTTTATTTATTATGTTATTTTTAATTTAAATAGCTTTAGAATTTTATTCCATTTTTTTGTGGATTTTCTTCATATCAGTCTGCTGAATTCTTCTTTTTTAAGTATTTTCTTTTTGATAATTTTATCTATTCCAGTACCATACTGTGCTGCCTTTTTTGGCCTGTATGCAATGTTTTCGGGTACTCCCATTTCGTATGCTACATCTCTTAGAATATGCTTTCTGATTTTATCATCCTCTGAGTGCAGCATGTAAGTGACGGGTGTTCTTGTTGCTGTCTGTATTACCTGTCTGTCAAGGTAGGGTACTCTCAGTTCCACTGAGTTATGCATTGTTGCCTTATCGTCACGTTCCAGGTTTACATGATACATGTTATTCAAGTCATATGTTAGCTCTTCAAGCAGTTTATCTGCTTGATTGTACTTTTTCCTGTATCTGTTGTATCCACAGAACAATTCGTCTGCTCCCTGTCCTGACAGTATGACTTTCTGACCATCATCATGTGCCAGTTTAGTTGTGAGATTTATTGTCATTCCCACCCCTATTTTCATAAGGTTTGTATCTTCTATTGCATTTATTGTTTCCTGAAAGTGTTCTTCTATTACATCCTGGTTAATTATCCAGGTCTTAAGTGGAAGACCTATATCTTCTGCTGTTTGTCTGGCAAATTTAAGGTCCTGACTGTTTTCAGTGCCCACAGTATAAAGTGTTGTCCTGACATCTAAATTCTTCAATAAAACTGCAAGAAGTGTACTGTCAACTCCTGCAGAAAATAGTAATCCCACATGATCCAGGTTATTTACCCTTTTTACTGTAGCTTCCAATATGTTTTTTTTCAGTTCATTTTTCAGCCTGTTATAATCATCATCCGACGGGGTTCTCCTGTATTCTTGTCTTAGTGTTATGATTTTATCGTTATATATTGCTTCTGTTGGTTTCAGTGTGTGAATATTTTCTAGGTTTATCTTTTTTAATGCTTTGGTTTCCGATGAGAATGCGAATGTTTTTTCATCTTTTGCATAGTATAATGGTTTGACTCCAACATCATCTCTAAGAGCAATGTAATCTTCACCATCTGTTAGGCAGAATGCATAGTCCCCGTCAAGTTGGCTTATAGTTTTAAGAACTGCTTCTTTCAGGTTATCGTTATAGTTTTTCCTGATGAGCTTCAGAATTATTTCACAATCTGATTCTGTTTGAAGATCGGTTATTTCGTGTCTGGTTTTCAAGTCATCATAGTTGTATATTTCAGCGTTTGCTATGATTGTCAAATTATCCTCCCGTATTGGCTGGGTTTCATTGTTTCCTACTATTGACAGCAGATTGTGTGCAAGTATGAAGTCGGATTCTGTTATATCTTCATGAATCCTGTCGTTGTAGTAGAGTTTATTGTCTGAATATAATCCGGCTGCATCAGGACCCCTGTGTTTTAAGACTTCAATCATTTCCAATGCTCTTTTCTTAACATCAGTACCTTTTATTCCAATTATAGAACACATGACAACTATTCCTTAAAATATATTTGAGACTTGTATTTAACAGTTCATTTTAGTATTTATTTCTTATTTATTGACTTATTTTGATTATTCACATATTATTGAAGTTAAACATTTAGAATGACATTAAAATAATTTTTAAACAACAAAAAATCTTTAAAGCAAAATGATTAATAAAATAAGTTAAATTTGGGGGGTTAATAGTTTATATGTAATTTATCTAAATTACTACGTAGTTTAGTAACATAATCCATACAGTCATCCACATGAAGTAGAATGGCAATACTCCATTAGTAATCCATGAACTTAAACTGATTTTTTCCCGCCCATATTTCTTCTCTGCAAATTTTCCTAATCCATATACAATTATAACTGATATTAAAATTCCAAGCATTTCATTTGTTATTGGAAGTAATCCCTTTACTGTGAACAAATATGAAATGAATCCTGCTACTATTCCACCTACAATGTGCATATATGACATTATACTCTGTTCTTCCATTATATCTACCGTTCTTATATTTTCCCAATATCTATATTATAATAATATTTATCTGATTTTATTAATAAATATTGTTATTAAACTTACTTATATTCACATATTAATCAAAGTCAACATATTTACTGTATAACTCCATATACTCATCAGCCATCTGCTTTGTTGATTTGAAAGTGATTCCCGATATTTCTCTAACCGTTCTGATATATTCAGCCCTATTATCAGCTATGCTTAAGATTTTATCATATGCTTTCTTGGCATCATTTTCTATGAAGAATCCTCCACCGTTTTCATGTACACGTTCACCCAGGGCTCCAATATCTAGTGTCAATACCGGAATTCCACAGCCCCAACTTTCTGTTAGTGTATGACAGTATGTTTCAGGCCATATGGACAGCAAAGCAATGAAATGTGGCTTTATCTTTTGAACTTCTTTGCAGAATTCACTGCGTTTATAATAACCGTGATGTGTTCCGATATCTTCCAATTTAAACTTAGGATGCAGGTTGCCCATATAATGGAATTCTAGTCTGTCCTGTTTATCACAGTCCTTAATAGACCTGATAAGCCATCCACCCTTATTGACGTTGATATGTCCAGGAAACAGTATTCTGATACGTTCATTATCCCTGAATACTGGTATTTCCGTGATTTTATCAGGTGTTTTAATGTCACGGCCGTGTTCTATTATGTCAAAAGGCTTATCAAGTAATTCAGGATAAAATTCTGTGTAAATATCATATGCTGATTTTGATGTTGTTACAAAGCCGTCACAACAGTCCAACATTTGTCTGACATTTTGTCTCCACGTATGCACGAATGATTTGAGAATTGGAGCATTTAGTCCATCATTGATATTGCACTGTCCACGATTGGATGATATGTTACTGCAGTGTCCTGCACAGTACTCATCATTGTCATCAATAAGGTTGTGTGACGGACAGACATAATAGAAATCATGGAATGATAATATTACAGGTATTCCAAGCTGTTTTGCCAGATATGGCATGTCAAATGAGTGTCTGATTAAATGACGAATATGTACAAGATCTATCTTGAGAATATGAAGTATGTTAAAGTATATTCTCCTGAATTCACTGTTGGAAACATCTTTTATTGTGTAATCTGATTTGATTGTCCAGTTTGCCAATAGGGATAAGTGTTGTAGGAATTCATCATCATTATCCGTAGTGTTTGCAAGCTTTCCAATTTTCGAATACTTGTATAGTTTTATTTCCTCTTTTCCTGCAGTTAATATGTATGATTCCACATTTTCCGGCAGGTTACCCATTAATTCTATGCTGGTATGTAATGTTCCACCATTTCCTTCATGTATGAGATAAAGAATTCTTTTTTTGTCAAACTCTTGCTTACTTTCACTTTCAAGTGTGAGGGAAATATTGTCCCTGATATCCTTAAAGTCATATGAACGAAGCAAGTCCAATAATTTAAGTGAATAGTCAGGATACTTGATGTCCAGTATTTTTCTGTTGTTTTCAAATAATTTCTCCTTTTCTGAGGAGAATGATACGTTATGTTTATGAAGAATGTATGTGGACGTGTCTATTGCATGTGTCCAACCCTTGCCAAGCAGTCTCATACAGAAATCATTCTCTTCACAGTATCCTCTGCCAAATATAGGGTCAAAGAAGCCCACTGCGTATATTGCTTCTCTTCGTATGTACATACAGAATCCGTTACCTGTTGGTACGAAGAGCTTTTCTTTTGTTGAAAGTTTTTCTATGATGTTTGCTATGCTGTTTACTCCAAGTTCCGGGTCTATTTCGTTGTCTTCATCATGTACAGGTACACTGAAAGCTCCCGCATTGTTTGAAAACGGTGTTACTGTTGCAATGTTTTCATGTGCATATGCCGTTATCTTGAGTTTCTGCAGCCATTTTGGTGTTACTTCCGTGTCACTGTTTAGTATTACAACATCGTCATGTGTCTGTTCGAATCCTTTGTTAATGTTTTTAACAAAACCCAGGTTTTCTTCGTTGAATATTATTCTTATGTTTTCATCATTTTCTATTGATGAGTAGTATTCTTTTAGTCTTTCATCAGTACTGCAGTCATCTATTATCAGTATTTCATATGGTATTGTAGTATATTTCTTCACGCTTTCTATGCAGTCTCTTGTTTCTTCATATGCATTGTATACTGGTATGATTATGGATGTTTTATTGTTAAATGATTCAAGAATTCTGTTAACCGTTTCTTCATCATACTGTAGTTTCATGAGGTTTTCCCGTGAATGGTATAGTCTCTGGAAGTACTGGTTTTTGAAGTAGAATTCGGGACTTTCCTCATATTGGAAGTTGTTTTTCCAGCAAACGTAGTTGAAGCTTAGCTGGTCACGTCTACTGTAATTGTATACTTCACTGTACCAGTCGTTCATTACCTGCTTTACCTCTTTGTCGTTATGATTTCTGAAGAGTATTCCGCTTGCTATCAGTCCATTGTGTTCTGGATACTTCTCATCACGGTATCTTTCTACCTGTCTGGTGATAGTATCATGGTCGTCCTTTTCAAGGTCTATACATGCCTGTGCTTCCTCGTATATGTCATCTCTCATGTCGTGTTTTATTGCAAGCAGTTTGTGTTTTTTTGATCTTTTGTTTATGTATTCTTCGACATCTCCTATGATGTCAAAGTTTGCATCTATCCATAAGGAGTAATCATAGTCCTGGAGATATTTGTGTGGAAGTATTTTGTATCTTCTTGCCTTTCTGATTGGATCCAAATCCAAGTCTTCCATGGCTTTTATTGTCCAGAAGTTTGACTTGAGTTCTGGATTGTCAGTGAAGCATATGTAGTCGAAATTTGGGTTTCTGACTGTTGGTGTTACCAGTTCATCATAGTCGCCGGTTAGTGCGGTGTATACTACCATTTTATACTTGCTGAAATCTATTTCATTGGATTTTTCTTCTATCAGTTCTTCCAGTGACTGCATCGGATATAACAGTTCTTTTATTTCTTCTATGAGTGCATCGTTGCTTGTTGTTGCCTCATATAATGCTGGTATTTCAAACATTGACAAGAGTCTTATGAATACTGATATGTTCTGATTGTTCGGGTTGTAGTAGTTGTAGAAGTATTTTACATATACTATGTCCAGTTTCAGGTTAAGCAGCATGTTAAGATATAGTCTTACGAATGTGTTTTTATCCCATTTTGATGTTATTGTCCATTTATCGTATAATACAAACCTTCCTTCCCTTAAAACACCCAGTTTTATCTGTTTAGCTGCAAGTACCAATATGAAGCATTCATATTCATCTGCAATTATATGATAGTCTTCATCAAGTACTGGCCGTTCATTTTCCATTGTTGTGACGTATAATATGCGTTCAGGATTTTTTCTGTCATTGAAATGTAATTTTATACGATACAATGAATCTGCCAGTGATTCTGAATTTGCAAATTCATCCCACAGTTCATATAAATCATCATAACGTTCTTCCAGCAGTTTCTTGTTTTGTTGTTTTAAGGTGTTGGATGTGTCTTCATTAAAGGATGCGTGACGTCTATGATATATGAATACTGCATCATCCCTTATGTTTAGCCATCCCTGCTTGTATGCTCTGAATGTGAAATCTGTCTCTTCACCATATCCCATTCCGAATGATTCATCGAAGAGTCCGATTTCATCGATAAGTTCACGTTTTATGAACAAGCAGAACCCGTTGCCTGTTGGTGCTTCCATGTTAAGATTGTATGAAAGTCTGTCAATCTTATATCCTGTCTTGTTAATTTCATAGAAGTCCCTTTCAGGTCCTATGTCTGTTACTGATATGTCTGACGCATTGGAGTATGGTGTTACCGTTCCTATTTCATTACTGGAATATGCGCAGTACACAAGATGTGACAGCCAGTGTGGTGTTACTACAGTATCACTGTTTAATAGAACAACGTCATGCTGGGATAATGTCATTCCAAGGTTCACATTTTTTACAAATCCCTGGTTCTTAGTGTTTCTGATGACTTTAATGTTTGGAACTGCTTCAAGTGATGTTAACAGTTCATCTATTCTTTCATCAGTACTGCAGTCGTTTATCAATATCAGTTCATAGTTTATATGTGTGTTTCTAAGTACACTGGTTATACAGTCTCTTGTTTGATCGTATGCATTGTATATTGGTATTATGATTGAAATTTTCTTCTCCAAGGCTTCTATCATATTGGTACATGAGTATATCTGGTATCTTTTGTCAAATTTCTGTAAATGATTGCTTAGTACCATGAATGAATCGCGTGACTGACGTCTTCCATATTTTATGTAATGGTATAATGGGTTCACTTTCTCTTCTTCTACGTCAGGATACATTTCAAGATATTTTTTTGTACTGAAGAATGCACTTGGATTCAGTCCAAGTTGTGCCCCTTCTGTTATGTAATGCAGTATTGGATCTGCTGATTCATCAAGCTCCACTTCCTCGGCGTGTGTGAAATAGAATTCCTCATTGAACATTTCAGAGTTTGCTATTGTTTCATAAACATCTAAGAAGTTCATCACATAATGAATTAATGGATTTTGACCTTTTTTAATATCTGTATGTTCCTCGATGTATCCTGTTGTGCTGAATTTCTCGGATGGATCCAGATTTTCCTCTAATGCCCTGTTAAGGTAGTCTTCCAGTGGGTCTGCCACTTCCCATTCCACCTGTGATGTGTAGTATTCATCATCAAACAATCCTTCATGGTAAACGTATTCTCTGAATTTCTTATATTGTTTTAGCGTTAAATCATGGTTTACTTTCCTACCTGAATTTAATGAATATACAACGTAGTGTACTAAGGGATTCTTATTAAGGTAAAATACGTCAGGATTGTTTTCTAGGTAGTTGTTTGAATCAAAGTATACTGACGGATTTAATCCTTCTTTGCTTCCAAATTCAACGTAATCATCCAGTGAATCTTCAACATATTTTTTTGAACGTTGCTTTAGATAATACTCTTCATCAAAGAGTTCTTCATCATATACTTTTTCATAGAATACTTTGAGTTCTGATAGTGTTATGTTGTGTTTGACCAACCTGTCTTCCTCTATTCCATAGAGACAGTAGTGTATGAGTGGGTTTCTACCGTCATCTGCCACGTCAGGATATCGTTTAAGGTACTGTTTTGTGCTGAAATACCTTGATGGGTCGTAACCTTTCTTGTATCCGACTGATAGGTAGTGGCATATCGGACTTATTATGTTTTCCTCTTCACACTGGCCGAGATAGTATTCTTCATCAAAGAGTTCTTCCCTATTTGCTATTTCCAGAAATTCCTTGTATGTCTGATAGGACACGCCAAAGTTGAAGTGTCTGGTATGTTCCATTGCATATCTGACAAAGTGAAGTAATGGGTTGACATCACTTTCTGCTACATCCCAGTTTACTTTCAAATATTCTGATGTGTTAAATAATGGAGATGGATTACTTTCCTGTTTCCATCCTAGCCGGAGGTAATGATCCAGTGGATCTATTATCTTTGAATGCTTATACTGTCTTAGATAGTATTCGTCATTGAAGAGTCCTTCTGAGTATACTGTTTTTCTAAATTCCTTATACTTGGATAGGCTTAGTTCATGTACTACTTTCCTTTCACTGTTAAATGACTGTCTTACATAATGTATAAATGGGTTTATTCCCAGATTTGCTACATCCTGACTGTTTTCTAGGTAACAGTTTGTGTCAAAATATATGGATGGATTTAGTCCCTGTTTATATCCTACTGAGAGGTAGTGTGCTAATGGTTGTGTTGTTTTTACGTCACTGTTTACTGTTAAATAATAGTCATCATCAAATAATTTTTCAGCGTATGCTTTTTCTTTGAAATCACAGTATTGTTCATATGTTAAATCGAAGTTAAACTTATTATTAGTGTTTTTTCCATTTTTTATGAAGTATAATAGTGGATTTTCTCCCTTTGTATCATTGTGTTCTAGGTATTCTTCTGTGTTGAAGAGGTATGATGGATTTAATCCTTCATGGCAACCTATAGCTATGTAGTGGCTTAGCGTGTCGGTTATGTTTGTTGTGCATTGACTTTGGTAGTATTCATCTTCCAGTAATCCTAGTTCATATGCTTCTTGTCTTATGTTTTTATATTCTTTGTATGTTAGGTTGAAATTAAATTTTCGATTTGATTCTGTTGCATATTGAATAAAATGTTGTAATGGATTTATTTCAGCTTCTTTTACATCGGAATTGTTTTTAAGGTATTCCTGTGTGTTAAATAGGTATGATGGATTTAGTCCTTTTTTGTATCCTTCTCTTAAATAATGAGCAAATGCGTCTTTTACTGGTTTTTCTAGTTGTGATTGGTAGTATTCTTCATCAAATAGTTTTTCTGTATATGCTTTTGTTTTTAAGTTCTGATATTCGTTGTATGTTAAATTGAAATTGAATTTTCTGTCATCAGCGTTTATTCCATAGAATACGAAGTGTATCAGTGGGTTGATTCCTGTTTTTGCTACATCAGGGTTTAGTTTAAGATATTCTTGTGTATTGAATATTTCTGATGGGTTTTTTGATTCATGGCATCCTGTAGTCATGTAATGGTCTAATGGGTTTAGTATTTTTGTATTTGGGTATTGTTTGAGGTAATGTTCTTCATCAAAGAGTTCTTTTTCTTTTATTGTTTTCTTAAATTCTTGGTATTTTTCGTGGCTGAGATCATATTTTATTTTGGTGTTTGTTTTGTTTCCATAGAATATATAATGTATTAAGGGGTTTATATTGTTTGAAATTTTATTATTTCTTGTATAGCAGTTTGTGTCAAAGTTTTCTGATGGATTCAGTCCATTGTCAGCTCCATTGTAAACATAATCATCCAATGGATGTTCCACTTCTTTGTTCAACTGTTTCTGATAGTATTCATCATCAAATAATTTTCGTGCATATACCTCTTCACAGAATTTCTTATAATCATTTAGGCTCAAATCATATTTGACTTTAATATCACTGTCCTGTGCGTATAGAACGTAATGTATTAGTGGGTTTTGCTTGTTTAATATTTTATTATTCCTTGTATAGCATATTGTGTCGAAGTTTTCTGATGGATTCAGTCCATTGTCAGCTCCGTTATAAACATAATCATCCAATGGATGTTCCACTTCTTTGTTCAACTGTTTCTGATAGTATTCATCATCAAATAATTTTCGTGCATATACCTCTTCACAGAATTTCTTATAATCATTTAGGCTCAAATCATATTTGACTTTAATATCACTGTCCTGTGCGTATAGAACGTAATGTATTAATGGGTTTTCAGCTGTTTTGTTGTTTTGTTGATAACAATTGGTGTCAAAGTATTGTGATGGGTTTAGTCCCTGTTTGCAGCCTCTTGTTAAGTAGTCATCCAGTGGATGTTCAGGTTTTTGTTGACATTGCCCGAGGTAATATTCATCATTAAAGAGTCCTTCAGAATATACTTTTTGCCTGAATATTTTGTAATCTTTTAATGATAAGTCATGTTTTACTTTAACATCACTGTCCAATTCGTTTAATATGTAATAGATTAATGGGTTTACTTCCCCACCATCTACATCTTCATGGTTTTTCATGTAATTTTCTGTGTCAAAGTATTCTGACGGATTAAGTCCTGTAGTGTAACCAACACTAAGGTAATGTTCCAGGGGGTCTGGAATTTCCTCATCATTTATTTGTGATAAGTAGTATTTATCATCAAAGAGACATTCCTGATATGCTTTCTTTCTTAAATCTCTTAACTGTGGCAATGACAGGTCATGATTTACCTTACGATAATTATTTAACGCATAAATCACATAGTGAAGAAGCGGATTTTTACCTGCTTCTTTTACATCAGGATTGTTTTTAAGGTAATTGTTCGTGTTGAAAAGGCATGACGGATTTAATCCTTTTTCTGAACCATTTTTAATGTAATCATCCAAGGGATCTTTTATTGTTGAATCTTTAGCCTGCAAGAGGTAATATTCATCATCAAACAATCCTTCATTATATACTGTTTTTTTGAATTTTCTGAAATCTGATAAGCTCAGATCATATTTTACCTTACGATTAGAATTATTTGGGAAGATGACGTAATGATACAATGGGTTAATATCTTTTTTGGCAACGTCCTTATTGTTTTTAAGGTAACATTCCGTGTCAAATTCACTTGATGGATTATATCCTTTCTTATAACCTTTTGTCAGGTAATGTTCCAGAGGATCTTCTATTTCTTTTGTGAAGTAGGATAGATAATATTCTTCATCAAATAGTTTACTGTCCATTAACTTCTTTCTTACATGATCTTTTAACCCATTGTTGTTTTCATGACTCATCAGCATTACCTCAGAAAAATTATTAGTATCATCATTATTTTGGCATTAAATGATTATTTATACTATAGCTAGATTTATTTATGATTAATAATTAATTTTTCTAAGATTATTATTCACCTTTAGAGCATTTTTAATTACTTATTAATTACATTTTTCTAAAATGAAGTAAAAACACCCCATTAATAACATATTTAAAATATGAAATCAATAAAGATATATTAATTATTAACCAAACGAGGGATAAGGAAT
>CAZUHM010000029.1:0-18277 GCA_964620575.1 uncultured Methanobacteriaceae archaeon
TCCAAAGCACAAGTGGAAAACCACTACCAGTAACACTAACAATCACAATCAACGGCAAAAAATACACAACAAAAAGCGATACAAACGGAACATTCGTCTATAACTACAAGACAAATACCGTAGGAACAAACAATGTTACAGTAACATACGCAGGAAACCTTAAATACAAAGCAACCACAACTAAGACCACATTCAATGTAATTGCAAAGACAGCATAATAACAATCAACAGTAATAGTAAGATTATTAAACCTTACATAACCTCCCCAAAATCCTTTTTTTAACTAAATTTTAATGTCCAATTTAACATATACCTTATCAACAATAGCATGTTTTTAAAAAATAGGATGTTGTAAAAGTGATTAGACTTTTTTTATGAAAAAAAAATATATATTATCAATACAAATTATTATTATTATTAAAGCATGAATCTCATGAACTTAAAAAAATTAGTAGGTGATTATTTATGGAAAATGGAAAGTTTTGTCAATCCTGTGCAATGCCTATGACTGATGAAATACGTGGCACCGAGAAGGATGGAAGTCCTAGTGAAGATTACTGTAAATTCTGTTATGAAAATGGTGAATTTAAAGAAGATTTCACTATGGAAGAGATGATAGAATTTTGCATACCACTAACCGTTGCAAACTCTGATATGGATGAACAGTCAGTAACTATCATGTTGAATAAGGTAATTCCACAACTTAAAAGGTGGAAAAAATAATTTTAAACCCCAACAACTTTTCTTCTTTTTTGAAAATCAGTAGCCTCTGATTAATGTTCCTAACACTATTATGATTATAATTATTACTATGGAAACTATTATGCTGTTTAATGTCCTTCTATCCATAAGTGATTAACTCCTATAAATTTTCCAGGCAAACTTCCTGCAATACCTGTGCATCAGGATTGTTCGGATACATAACCAACACCTTGGTGAAGCATTCAATAGCACTCTGGAATTCGTCCAACTCCATATATGCCACTCCCTTGTTATTTAGAATAATATGGTTTGTATCGTCAATTTTCAAGGCATTATCATAACATTCAATAGCTTCTTCATATCTTTGTAAACCCAGGAGGGTGTTTCCCTTACTTGCCCATGTGTTAGAGTCTTTCATGTCATCAAGACATAATTCCAGGGACTTGTCATAGGATTCAAGTGCTTCTTCACTTTTTCCCAACATGTTAAGAATAGTGCCCCTTTCATTCCATACGTCAGGATTACTATCATCCAGGCGCAGTACATAGTCAAAATATTTTAGTGCCTTTTCAAAATCATTCAGCATCTCATATATTATGCCCCGCCAGTATAATATTGTGGTATTCTGTGAATTTACTTTCAATGCTTCTGTACTCATTTTAAGAGCTTTATCAGGTTCTCCCTTGTTAAGGAATGTGATTGCCATATTATTATAAAGATATTCATTATCAGGTTCTATTTTAATTGCTTTCCTGTAATTTTTTATGGCATCCCCAAATTGTCCCAGACGGGTAAGATTATCTCCTATACGGTTCAGGAGATTTGCGTCTTCAGGGTCATATTCCAGAGCTGCCTGGTAACATAAGGAGGATTGCTTATATTCACCCATGTCAAAAAGAACGTCGGCCTTCTTGATGATCATGTTTTTCTGGTTGATTGCACTTCCTTCCCATTGGGAAACGTGCAATTTCTTAAATTCAAATACCTGGAATTCATCATCATCCCCTGTATTATTAGGATATGATTTTCTTAGGTCTTTTTCCATTTCACGGGAATTTTTGTAACCAAGTTTTGCTGGAAGTTCATTATCGGAGATTATCTCCTTAAATGTTAGAATATCTACCCTAGTTACTTCGGCCTCGAAGATTTTCTCCCGTTCCTTGGAAAGTATATTCCAGTAACAGAACAACCTATCACCACGATATAACGGTTGTTTCCAAAGCCTTCTTATGGTAATATTCCTCTTTCCAGATATTAAATCAATATCCCTATTTCCTAATAGTAAGATTGGCATTTTAATTAACTCTTTTTAATTAATTGATTACCAAATTGTCTTGATTTTAGACGAATTTCTGGTATTTGGCATTCAATATTCGCTAGTATTCCCGTTAAAAATTCAGGATTCGGTTCTTCATATGTTGATAAACTGGCATCAAGTGTAACCCGATTTCTGAACTGTTGAAGAGTGTAACGGTCACATCTGATTTGCTTTGTTAAATCGATTACATCCTGTGGTTCCAGCAATCCAGGAACATATGTTGTTCTGCATTCTAAAAATACACCATTGTCCCTTATAACCTTGATTGATTCTGTGATTAATTCTTTTGTATTACTTGGATAGACATCACTTATCTTATAGTACTTGTCCAATGGTGCTTTAACATCCATAGCAACATAATCCAAATCTTTGATGATTTCTCTTAATTGTTTTGGATTTAATCCATTGGTATCCAGTTTAACAAGCAAATCATTATCCTTAGCCTGTTTTATAAAGTTCTTTATATCGTTAACGTGAAGTAATGGTTCTCCACCGCTGAGAACTATTGCGTCTATAAAGTCAAGGTTATTTTCAACTTCTTCTTCTATTTCCTCTATATCCCATTTGCTAAGTTCCTGATTCTTCAATAGTTGTGGGTTATGACAGTATTTGCACCTAAGATTACATCCGGGCGTGAAAAGAACTAATGCCATTTTTCCGGGATAATCTAAGGAAGAATAAGTTGGTTGTATATTCATATAATCACATTGATGTTAAACTTTCATAATTAAGATAATATTTGTTTTTCAATATACAAATAGTTTAAAAATGTGTTTAATGAATACGAACCTATACCGTTTAAATGTTGTTTTAAACTTATATGTGCTGTAAAACAATATATTGAAACCTTAAATATTTTTGTCATAATCATTTTAAACGAAAATCTGTGCAAAAAGTATGAAAAACAATACTAGTATCCTCTTTGGAAAAAATCATATAAGAATTTAAGTTTTAGTTTTCTTAGAAAAAAATAAATACAATCCAGTTTAAACCTTAAATCGTAGAATGATAAACAAAAAAATAAATAAAAAGTGATAAAATGTCTGATAAAACAAGAATTTATGATGGTGCCCATGTTGTCGGAGACGTAACATTATCTGACAAAGTCGGTATCTGGTATAATGCAGTAGTTAGAGGAGATGAAGCTCCAATATCTATTGGTGAAAGATCAAATGTGCAGGACAATTGTGTTGTACACGTTAGTAAAGGAAAACCTGTTAAAATTGGTAAAAGTGTTTCTATCGGACATGGTGCAATTATTCACGGATGTACTATTGACGATAATGTGATAATTGGTATGGGAGCCATTGTTTTAAATGGTGCCCACATTAAG
Organism: uncultured Methanobacteriaceae archaeon; assembly: GCA_964620575.1. Lineage (GTDB taxonomy): Archaea > Methanobacteriota > Methanobacteria > Methanobacteriales > Methanobacteriaceae > Methanosphaera. The sequence continues at coordinate 3,354 of CAZUHM010000029.1, forward strand.
AAAAATTCTCTTGTTGGAGCAGGAGCATTGGTAACTGAAAATAAAGAGTTCCCTGAAGGTTCATTGATCATTGGAAGTCCTGCAAAAGCTGTAAGAGAATTGAATGAAGAAGAAATTAAAGGTTTAACAGCGAATGCTGATGAATATGTCAGATTAGCCTTTGAAACAGAAGAGTAGATTATTATGGTAAAGACTAGAGCAATACTTGAAGAATATAAGACATACGTTCCCGGTAGAAGTAAGAAGGAAATTGCAGAAAAGTATGGTATAAAAGAGGAGGACATCATAAAGCTTGGTTCTAACGAAAACCCTTGGGGTCCTGCTCCTGGAGTCTATGATGCAATAACTAACAGCATCGATGAAATGAACAGATACCCTGAAAGTAATCATGAATACCTGAAGGAAAAGATTGCAGAATATGCTGGTGTAAAACCTGAACAGGTTATAGTTGGTGGAGATGGTGCAGATGAAATATTTGATGTACTTGCAAAAACTCTTATAGAACCTGGAGATGAATTTATTGTACATCCTCCAACTTACACATACTATGAATACATTTTCAAACAACAGTTTGCCAAACCAGTGTATGCCAAATGGAATGTTGAAGAAAACAAGTTAGACGTTGACAGTGTTCTTGAGAATATTACTGATAGAACAAGAGCAATTTTCTTATGCACTCCGAATAACCCTACCGGTGGCCTCATACCACAGGAAGACATTGTTAAGGTTATTGAAGCTACTGATGCTCTTGTTGTTATTGATGAGGCTTACTGGGAATTTGCCGAATGCAATAATCTTGATCTGCTGGAAAAATATGACAACGTATTTTTCATCAGAACCTTTTCCAAAGTTCTCGGACTTGCAGGTTTAAGAATTGGTTATGGTATCAGTCACCCGGAATTTCTTGAGAAGATGAATCGTATAAAACCTGTTTTCAGTCTTACTGTACCTTCACAAAAGGCAGTTATTGCAACTTTAGAAGACAAAGAGTTTATTGAGGAATCAACCCGTAAATCCATTGCTGAACGTGAATACTTATATGAAAGTGTTGATGCCATAGAAAATTTACACATCTATAAATCCAAATCAAATTATCTTCTAATTGACCTCCATAAATGTGGTTATACAGCAGCCCAGATTGCAGAAAAATTGATGGAACATGGAATTATTGTACGTGACTGTACAAGTTTCCAGGATTTGGATGAATATTATATACGTATCAGTGTTGAAACTCATCCAAAAAATGAGAAGTTCATTGAAGTTCTTAAAAAAATAGTGGAATAAAATCTTTAACCACCACATGTGAAGAAAGTATACTCTTCACAAATATATTTTTATAGCCATATTTAGAGTCCTTATAGCGGCTAAGTTAGCTTTTTTTGTACTCGTGGAGTCTTAAGTTTATTTTTTATAATCGAATGCTCTATTTTTTTGATTTTATCTTCATTGATTGACAAAAATTATATATTGAATTAAATATATTATATCAGGAGAGTGAATTTTATGTGGAATATGTTTTTACCGATTTTGTTGATTGTTATTTCCAGTTGTTTCTATAATATTTGTTCAAAGTCCACCCCCGGTAATGTTAATTCTTTTGGAACCTTGATGATAACTTATTTAACTGCATCTGCCATTACGTTTGTGTTGTTTTTAGCTACTGCACATGTGGAGAATGTTCCTTTTGAGTTAAGTAAGATTAACTGGACATCATTTGTTCTTGGTTTAGCCATTATTGGTCTTGAATTAGGTTATCTTTTAGCATACCGGGCCGGTTGGCAGATAAATACTGCTCCTTTAGTGGCCAATACCTGTTTGGCTGTTGCTTTAATTATTATTGGTGCAGTACTTTACAAAGAAAGCATTAACTTAAAACAAATCATAGGAATTGTAGTTTGTTTAGGTGGTATTGTCTTAATCAATCTTTAATTTGAGAAAAATTAGGAGAACTGAATAATTTTAATAAATGTTATAAAAAAAAGAAAAAAAAGTTTTTATGAAAAGAAAAATTATTTTATTCTATTTTATTGTTGTCTATTATCCAACACTATTTTTAAATACAACAGTAAAGGAATTAGTACTATTATTAAAGTAGGATATCTTAACATTTTCATTTCACCAAAGTTTTAACAGATATACCTTACTTTGAAATGACTTTAAATACTCCGTATGCAAGAACAACTGTCATTATAGCACCTATTATTAGGCAAACAACTCCAACCAAAGGATTATCTTCCATTCCTTCAAGAGTATAATCAGGCATGATTGGACTAATGACCTGTTTTGCTTCCAATACAGCAGGATTTATATGTTCTGCAGATGCTTCTAAACCGTCAGGATCTCCTGATGCTAAGAAAGGTGATAGTACACAGATTATTAATGCTATCACGAAAATTCCAATATATATCTTTTTATTATCCATATTTATCACCTGTTATATGCTAATAAATCTGGTCTGACTGATTCTATTCCTTTTATGATAATTACTGTAATTATTGCTTCGATAAAACCAATCATTGCATGATATCCACCCATAAAGAATAATCCGTTTACTAATGGGAATGTTCCACTTATAGCCATTTCAAGTGCTGCGACTAATGATGCTATGAAACATCCTGCCCAAGCAGCTACGAATATACTAGGATATTTTCCTATTTTATCTTTCAATGTTGAGAATCCGTAATATCCTACAAATCCTCCTACTATTGCCATGTTGAGTATATTTGCTCCTAAAGCTGTTATTCCACCATCACCGAAGAATAATGCTTGTAATACCAGTACTACTGATAGAACTATTATTGCTGCATATGGACTGCAGAATACTATGGCTACTAGAGCTGCTCCTAGTAAGTGTCCGCTTGATCCAAATGGTACTGGTAGGTTGAATGATTGTATTGCAAATATTCCTGCTGCCAATACTGCTAATAGTGGTATGTATTTTTCGTCTAAATTTTCTCTACTCCATTTGATTGAAAAGTAAAGAGCTACTATTGAGATTATATATAAAATAGCACAAAGTGGGATTGATATAAAACCATCAGGTATGTGCATTTTTTAGCCTCCGTTATTTTTTTTATTATTTTCAAATATGAAAAGTAATACAAAGTTTTGTTTTATTATGATTGATAGTTAGTGGTTTATTTTAAGTCATATATAAATATTACTAATTATTTAAAAAGTATTACTTTTTAGCCTTAAAATTATAAAAAAGTAATAATAGAGAGTCGTCTAAATCAAATATAAAAAACATAGGTAATAACAATTTAAATAAAAAGGACCAAAAAGTAATAAATTAATAAAAATCAACCTAATAATTATGCAATAGTAATAAAAAAGATAAGTATAAATATTAACAAATAAAAATGATTAATTACATGAAGTAATACGAATAATATAAATTGTATTAAATTCATGAACTGTTAAAAAAAAATTGTTTCAACACCGTTTAATAATGAAAACATGAAAAATTATAAAAACAGATTAAACCTCCAAATAGAACAAATTAATAATTCGGGAAAAAAAATACAAAACAATCAATCTCAAAAACACATTATTTTAGCCGTTTAATTAATTGAACAATACAATCCATAATTGTGTGAAAAATATATTTTCTGTCAAAAACATTTTTATGTATGCTCCAAATAACTATAGAAGTATTTAAGAAATAAATACTTCTAAATTATTATTTGGATAGTGATTCCCGATTAAATCTTGAAATTTTCTTTTCTAAATATAATAAATTCCAGTGAAATTGATTTTTAAACCATATATCACATAAAAATCTTAAATTTTATAGCCATACATAATCGAGAATTTTAATAACCAAAAGTAATATTATTTACCAAAGTATATAATCATTTAAATACAAATATACTAATGCACAATAAAAGAAAAAATAAACAAAAAAGGAGAAGCTTGATAAAAGCTCAAAAAATTACATTATTAATCAAATTACTAAAAGAAAAGGAAAAAACAACAAGGATGTGAAAGATTAATGACTGATGAAAACAATAACGAAAACTTGTCATTCACCCAATCACTAAGAAAAGACAATCTAATTATCACAGACATCCCCCAAGAAAGACCACAACAGGAAAAAAGAGAAAATGAACTCCCAATTCTCCTAATACCAAACACAATCCTCCTACCACACACAGACATGACAATACAACTGGACAAACCACACACCGAAAACATGCTGAAAACTGTAAACAGCGAAAACCAGGGAATTATACTAACACCAAAAAGAATACCTCAAACAGAAGGAGCTAACATTGAATTCTATGACGTTGGAGTAATATTAGAACTTCAAAACCTTCAAGAAGAACCAGAACAATACCAGTTAGAACTAAAAGTCAAAGACAAAGTATTCGTATCAGAAATAACCGAAACTGACGGAGTATTCCAAGGAATATATAAAGTAATAGAAGAAGAAATAAATCTCACAGAAGAAGAATCACAACAAATCAACAAAAACATAAACGATGCAGTGCTCACAATAAGCAACCTAATACCAAACTCCGAAATATACGCCCAACAAATAATAGGAAAACTGGACACACTGGAAAAAGTAGCAGAAGTATTCCCATACATCAGAGTACCAATTGAAAGAAAACAAGAACTATTGGAAATGAAATCAGCAAAACTAAGAGCATTAACCATAGTTCAACTGCTTCTTGAACAGAAGGATGCAATGATACTGCAGATGGACATTGCCAAAAAACTCAACAAGAAGATGACCGAAACACACAAGCAATCACTTCTCAGAGAACAAATGAAAATGATCCAAGAAGAACTAGACATGACTGATGAAACTGAAGACCATAAAACATACAGGGAAAGAATCATGGAAGCAGAACTACCGGAAGAAGCAGAAAAAGCAGCACTTGAGGAACTTCATAAGCTAGAAAGACAGGGTCAAAACAACTCGGAAGAAAACATTATCAGAAACTATCTGGACACAATTCTTACACTGCCATGGCACAAGGAAAAAGGTATGAAAATAGACATACAAAAGGCAAAAGAACAACTAGACAAAGACCATTACGGACTGGAAAAAGTAAAGGAAAGAATCATCCAACATTTAACAGTTCTCAAGATGAAGGAAGAAAAACAGGGTTCCATCTTACTCTTAGTGGGACCACCAGGAACCGGTAAAACCAGTCTTGGAAGAAGTATTGCTGAAGCATTGGACAGACCATACGTAAGGGCAAGTCTTGGTGGAATAAAAGATGAATCTGAAATAAGAGGCCATCGCAGAACATACCTTGGAGCATTACCTGGTAGAATCATCAACGGAATGAAAAAAGCAGGAAAAACAAACCCTGTATTTGTATTGGATGAAATTGATAAAATGACCGCATCAATTAATGGAAATCCTACAAGTGCACTCCTGGAAGTACTGGACCCTGAACAGAACGATTCATTCTCAGACCATTATCTTGAAATATCATACGACTTATCGGACGTATTCTTCATAGGAACAGCAAACTCATTATCCGACATTCCTGGACCGTTACAAGACAGGTTGGAAATAATTGAGTTAGACAGTTACACAAAGGTTGAAAAGGAACATATCGCGATAGAACATTTAATTGATGAAGTTCTGGAAAATCATGGATTAACAAATGACGATCTTATAATAACCAAGAAAGCAATCACGACATTAATCGAAAAATATACCCGTGAAGCTGGTGTACGTAATCTTAAACGTCAGATAGAGGCTATTGCAAGACATACCACCGAGAAGATTGTTGTTGATGATGTGAACTTACCATACATTGTAACCGAAAGCATGTTATATGACATTCTTGGCCATGAAAAAGCTCATTATGAACTTGTACCTAACGAAAATCCTGCAGGTGTAGTTACAGGTCTTGCATGGACACCGGTCGGTGGAGACATATTATACATCGAAGCAGCATTAACTCCAGGTGAAGGTAAGCTCAAATTAACAGGTAAACTTGGGGATGTCATGAAGGAATCTGCACAAATTGCTCAAAGTCTTATAAAATCAAGACTGTCATCAGTACTTAAAGATTCTGATTATGATGAACATGACATACACATTCACGTACCTGAAGGAGCAATACCGAAAGATGGTCCGTCTGCAGGAATTACCATGACCACTACTCTCGCATCACTAATTACGGGAATTCCTGTAAGTTCAACAACGGCCATGACTGGTGAAATATCATTGACTGGCAGAGTTCTACCTGTTGGAGGTATAAAAGAGAAAGTAATTGCTGCACATCGTTCCGGTATCAAAACAGTATTGTTACCTGAACGTAATATGAAAGATTTGGATGATGTTCCTGAAGAAGTTAAGGAAGAACTCACATTCAAACCGATGAAAAAAATAGAAGATGTTCTTACAGAAGCATTAAACATTAAACTTCCCGAATCAGAGTCATTGAATATTGATGTGTCCTCATTACAACAATAACCTCCCACCAAACAACTTTTTTATTTTGAATTTTACTGAAAATCCTGAAACATATATCATTTTATGTTATAATGAAAATTAAACATATATCAAGCTAAAGAATTGAAAATATTAAAGTTATTATACATTCAAGTAAATATATATAAATAGAATAAATTTAAAATTGATTAAAATGGATAAAGAAACAAAACAACGTTTAGGTGAAATACGTGAAGCTTTAAAAAAATATGGTTTCGATAAAATTTTAGGTCAAACGGCTAAAAGTAAAATTCGTCCAAAAGAAGATGAAGAAGGATACGACATCTTATTAGATGATGAACTTCCCGTCAAATTAAGATTAATGCTTCAAGAATTAGGTACTACTTTCATTAAATTAGGACAACTATTAAGTACCAGACCCGATATAGTCGGAGAAAAAATTGCAAATGAATTAACCAACCTCCAGGATGACAATCCAGCCATATCTTACAATCAGGTTAAAACAATAGTTGAAAGAGAACTGAACGGCAATATTGACGAATTGTTCGAAGAGTTTTCAGAAAAACATTTGGCAACTGCATCCATAGGTCAGGTTCATGAGGCCACATTACCAACCGGTGAACATGTAGCAGTTAAAATCCAGAAAGAAGGCATTACTGATAAAATTGACTTGGACATACGAATAATGAAATATATAGCCACCCGTGCTGACAAGATAAGTTCCAAACTTAAAAAATTAAATTTACCTGGAATTATGGAAGAATTCGATCGTTCAATACATAAGGAAATTGATTACAACAACGAATTTATGAATATGCAACGCATTGAATTAAATTTCGAAGACAATCCAGACATACATATCCCAGCCACATATCCAAAATACTGTTCAACCAAAGTATTAACTATGGAATTTATATCCGGTGCAAAATTAAATGATGTGTATGAAAGTGATGACTTTGATAAAAAATTCATAGCAAAGAATATTATTGATTCCTATCTTCAGCAAATATTTATAGATGGTTTCTTCCACGGAGATCCACATCCAGGAAATATCATGATTTTAGAGGATAATGTTGTATGTTATCTTGATTTAGGTATGATGGGTGTCTTTGATCCGGAATTCAAAAAGAATCTGTCGGAATTAATGATTCTCTTTGTTGATCAGGATGTTGACGGATTAATTAATCAGTTAATGTATATGGACATCCTATATTATGATATTGATGAAAGAACCTTAAAAAGAGACCTGAATGACTTGTTCGGAAGATATTTCGGTGTTGAACTAAATCGTTTCAATGGAGTTTTAGATGAACTGCTTAGTCTCATGCAGGAATATGGAGTTATTCTTCCAAATGAATTTGTTACTATGGCAAGAGGATTGTCCCTTGTTGAAGCTACTGCAGAAAGGTTAGATCCTGAAATTGACGTTTTCGCATCCATCAAACCGGTTGCCAAGGAAATGGTTAAACAAAGCGTTGATCCTAAAAAATATTTAAAAGGTAAGAAAAGTGATCTGATCTTATATACTCATATGCTCCAGTCATTACCAAAACTTCTTACAAGAACTATTCATAAGATTGAAAATGAAGAATTACAGTTGAAATTTGAAATAGACATTACTGATAAAGTTTCCATAGTTGCATTAGTATCTGCTCTTATAATAGGTTCTTCTGTTGTTTCATTTGGACCAATAGTATTTGACATGCCTTTAATATCTTTGATTGGTTATATAATTGCCATAATTTTAAGTATTATCGGACTTAAAAAATATGTGTTAAAATAGGGTATTTGACAATGAAAGTATCCTTTCCATAATATTTTTTTTAAATTTAAAAAATCAGCTCTTATTTTATTATTGACAAAATCGTTGATGGATATGACTTCGTAGAAAAAGACTATATAAAACTTGTTTTAAATTTTGTTATTATCAAAAAGAATGACAAAAAAAGTAGAAAGTTGGATTTTTTGTTATAATTTTCCTATTTATAGTTTATTACCTAACTTAATTGATAAATGTATCTAGCCATTTATCAACTGAAATTTCTTCAACTTTTATAGGAAATGTTTCCATGATTATCCTTTCTAAATGTGCTTGACTTTCGATATAGATTAATCTTACTTCTGCTTTTATTAATCTCCATACTTGTTCTATAGGGTTTAAATGTGGTGAACGTTTTGGTAAATATATCAAATCAATATTTAGTATTTTAGCTATTCTTAAAATGAATTTTGATGTATGCCCTTTAAAATTATCTAAAATTAATTTAATTCGTTTTTCTGTGGATAATTTAGATTTTATTTTTAATTCCTTTAAGTATTCTTCTATTATTTTCATGTGTTTGTTTCTTCTTTTGGTTACATTGTTTAGTAGTTGGCTTTTACAATTTTTAGTAATTTTCCTTGCTATAGCATATGTTGGGTCTTTTTTTATTGTTTTTTAAAGATCTTTTTAATTTTGCAATGAAATCTTCTGAAGATAAATTATCTTCTATTAATAATTCATCTATTAAATCATCTGCATCTGTTATTTCGTCTAATATTAAATTTAAAAGTTCTTTTGTTTCTTTGTTATTTGTATTAGCACATCTTAGTTCTAAAAAAGATATGACTAATTCTGGTGCAGTCGATGATTTGGTTAAAGTTAATACTGAATTACCGTTGATAGTTTGTCCACCAACCAGGTTTGCATTGAATTTTAAACCATTTACTAATTGGATATGTTCCATTCCTTGTTTAAATAATCCTCTTCCTACCTAAGGTTCTGTTAATATTTTACATTGGTCATAAAAGATTATTATATCATCTGAGTTTACATTATGTTTTTCTAAGTTTTTTTTAACTGATATTCAGCGTCTTCTGGTGATTGAGAGAATTTTGGATAAACTTTTACATAAGAATATCCTAATTTTCTAGCTATAACCCATACTTGCTTATAACTGTATGTAACTTTGTAATCTTCTTCAATTAATTTTTTTAAACCTTTTATGTTCATTCTTGGGCTTTTTTGAATTTTTTCATCTATTTCTTTAAGTTGGTATTGTGATAACTTTGAAGGTCTTCCACCACCAAAATTGGGAAATAATCCATTAATTCCTTCTTTTTCACACTTTTTCGCCCATCCATGCATAGTTTGATATTTAACTCCAATTATATTGGCTGCATGTTGGATTGTATTTCCTTCAGCAATTATTCTCATAGCAATCAATCTTTGATAAAATCTATGAGCTGTAACATACTCACTAATAGCTTCATCAAGCTCTGATTTTGATGTAACATTTAAAACATCAATTTTACTTTTTCCTGCCATGATTTATATTATGTTTTTTCATATATATAAAACTATCATTTTAGTTTGGTAATATACTATAAATTCAAAAAATATTACTTCTTATAAAATAAATATTTTATAATAAATTATACAATTATCTGAATATAATTATCAGTTTTCATATTATGTATGTAGTAGTATATAAAGTTAATCTATGTCGATAACTACTACAATGGGAGGTCATGATAAGTAATAATGTCATATTATTCAATGAATAATATTTTATAATAAACTATAAAAAAAATATAAAAGTATTAAAAAAGATAATTTATGCCAACACTCCAATATAAAAAAATGGTGAATAGATTAATAAATCTATATTTGGTGAAGATTTTTATTGGAATTTCTGTTCAAATTCTTTTTTGTAGGAGTTAATGTTTTCCTTGAAGGCATTATATTTGTCATTATATTCTTTTTCAGTGATTTCCCTGTTTTTGTATTTTAATGACGACAGTACAATTTCACATGTATCTCCGAGTAATTTTTTTATAAATCCAAGGTATTCCGTGATTTTGTCAAGGTATTCCTGAAGATTGTCTACTTCTATGTCATGATGTTCATGAGCGTGAGAGTGTGAATGGGAGTGTGCATGTGCGTGTGCATCTTCATCTTCTTTGGCTAAAATATCATCCAGTAATTTATTTAAACCTTCAAATACTGCGTCAACCATCTGATTTATGTCATCTAGTATTTCCTTGAAGTCAAATTTTGTTTCATCCCTTTCTAGGATTATCAATATAACCTTTAAGAATGCTATTTTTGTGAAATTAATAAAATTTCTTGTTCTTTGAGCTAAAAATATTATTGCATCATCATCTAAATTAAATTCTTTAAAATCTTTAATAAGTGCATCAATCAAATTGTTAAATCTTTTTATTAATGGAGTTACCGTATCAAACTGCATATTTATCAAAACCTTCTTATTCATTAAATAATTATGTATAATATGATATATAATTATTCTCAGTATCTTTTAAAGGACAATTAACCATTAATCAAATTATATATAGAACAGTTTCAGTAAATTACTTTATTTATTATGAAAAAGATATTCATAATTATATAAATGATATACTTTCAACTGTTTAAATATCATTACAAAGAAAACTTATTAGAAAGAAGAGCAAGTGTGTGACAAATGAATGATGAAGAAATTAATTATTGGATAGATACCTGTCCCAAAATATGTCAAAAAGTTGAAGAAGCGATAATGGATGCTAGAGATGACCCTGCAGTCACGTCAATTACAAAAATTGGTGCCGATGGTACGCCAACACATAAGATTGATGAATATGCTGAAGAGGCAGCTATAAAAGTACTGGAAGAAAGTGGTAAATCATTGATTTTAATCAGTGAAGAAATCGGTACTATAAAGATTGGAAATGAAGATGCTGAAGCAGTTTTAATAATGGATCCTATAGACGGTACAACCAATGCAATTAAAAATATTCCATGCTATGGTTTTTCATTAGCCATTGCCTCATTGAATGGTGATGATGATTTAAAGAACATTAAACTGACTGATATAAGTATTGCTTTTGTTAAGAATATCCCTACAGGGGACACATATCTTGCTGTTAAAGACAGGTATGCTACAAAAAACGGTAATCCTATAAATGTTTCTGATGTTGAGGAAGCAAGGAAAGCTACTGTAAGTACTTATCTGTACAGGTCCAGCCGTGACATGAACAATCTTTATTCTAATGTCAGACGTATGCGCATCATGGGATCTATTGCCATTGAAATGTGTTATTTAGCTGAGGGAATTTATGACGTTTTCCTGGACACACAGGCAGTACGTGTACTTGATATTGCCGCAAGTCAATTAATAATTAAGGAAGCCGGTGGTTATATCACAGACCTTAACTCGAATGTGCTTTCAAGCCAGGTTGATCTGCTTGAGAAAACAACCATAGTAGCTACCCCTAACAAGAAATTACAGGAAAACATAACTAAATTATTAAATTAGGAGGTGAAGTACCTTGAAAATTGGAATCGTTTCTCGTACCGACAGAAAAGATGCTTTGGAATTGGATACGAACATTATCAATTATTTATTGGAAAATAAAGTGGAACTGGAGATAGATACGAATGTTGCTGACAAATTAAGTGAATTCAGAGAGTACCATACAGACATTAATGACATGACTTCCGACTTTGTAATATGTGTTGGCGGTGATGGTACCGTTCTTAAGGCACAGCACGTTTTATCACCTAAAAAAATACCAATACTTAGTATTAATATGGGTACTGTAGGTTTTTTAACGGAAGTTGAACCGGAGGAGATTTTTGAGTGTTTGGATGCTCTTCTTAGCTATAATTTCTTCATTGAAGAACGTATGCAGCTAGACGTATTTTGTGAAAACGAATGGATTACAGTATTGAATGAATTGGTTATTATGACCAGCCAGCCAGGTAAAATGCTGGATCTTGAAATTAGTGTTGATGAGGAGATTGTGGACAATGTTCGTGCTGACGGATTGATTATTTCCACACCAAGTGGTTCTACGGCATATGCCATGAGTGCTGGCGGACCTATTGTTGATCCAAGAGTAGATGCTGCCATAATCATACCAATATGTCCTTTCAAACTTAATACACGACCTAAGATAGTGCCTGCTGACAGTAGAATTAATGTTAAATTTATGGATGATGATAAGAAGGGTCTTGCAGTACTTGACGGTGTTAACAACAAGGAATATGGTTACATGGAAGAAATCAAATTAAGAAAGTCTGAAAATCTTGCTTATTTTGTCAGATTCAGGAAAAACTTCTATGACAGTGTAAATAAGAAATTGACAATCGGATAAATTTGTAAGGTGTACTTAATGAATATCAGGAACATACTAATTAGTGATGCAAATCATGGGGGACTTGTTTTATTAGAGGAATATTCCAAGTACACCCGGAACAACTTATTTTTTTATGACATTTATGATAAACTTGATGATAATGAAAAAAAATCATTGAACAAAAGATTTAATGTTACATTCCTTTCCCTGGATGAGATCTTAGAAAATGAGGATTCTTTCATTAAGATTAATCCCGTGCATATGCCTCCCCAGTTCGGTACTGATTTTACTCATCATGAGTTTGTCAGATATCTGTTAAATAAGATGAACGTTGATTTTAAATTGATTCAGGTAACTGGAGTTAAAGGGAAGACCACTGTTGTCAGCTTACTGAGGAATGTCTTTAAAAATTATAACAGTCTTGTTTTAACCAGCGACACTTTAACTTATAATGATGATGTTTTAATGGAAAAGCTTAGTATTACACCTGCAAGCATCATCACTGCCGTTAATATAGCAAAAGAAGAGAATATCCTGGACAGTATTGATTATGCTATTTTTGAAGTGTCTCTTGGCGTTGCTCCAGGTGGATATGTCAATGTTTTGACCAATATTCTGGAGGATTATCCTATAGCTGCCAAGTCCAGCAGTGCATCTGTTGCAAAGGAATCTGTTTTCACATCCGAGTACACCATCTGTGATTATGATAGTTTTCAGAAGTTTTACCATGACAGAGATAATGTTTTGACTGTGAGTTTTGATAATTCTGATGCGGATATTTACTCTTCCAACATAGATTATGATATACGAAAAAGCAGATTTACTGTTAATTATCTTGACAGTGCGTATGATATTGAACATTTTGCTTTAAGTGATTTTTATATTAATAATTTACTATTTGCAATCGGCACAGGATTACTTGCAGATATAGATATCCTGGATATTATTTCAAATTTGGGCAATGCTGATGAAATAGAGGGCAGAAATTCACACAGAATCATCAATGACAAACTGGTTATTGAAGATGTTAACCCTGGTTTGAACACAACCTCAATAAAAAAATGCGTTGACAACTTGAAAAAGTACAGTCAGGATTATACAGTAATTATCGGAGGAGACTACGGCATAACCTGTGAAGAGATTGATGAAACGAAATTATCAGCATATTTAGAAAAAGTAGATCCTGAGAAAATAGTCTTTACTGGGGATGTGGGACTTAATTTGATGAATGCTTTGGACAACAATTACCTGTACTTTAAGAATCTTTCGAAGGCAATTGATTTCTGCCTATACGAATCTGATAAAAAAATTATTCAAATCATTTATAGAAGCGAATACAATTCTGAAAAGAATATTTACCAAAAATAAGCAATTAATAAAGACATAAACCCCCGAATAATGTTGTTAAAGAATAAAGAATATGTAGTAAATCTGTTTTTGATGTTTTTCTACAATTGTTATCTTAATATTAAAAATAAATCGAAAAAAAATAGAAAATTTATATAGGTCTACATCCAATAATATAAACAATTATAAAAAAATAGAGAGTGGGAAGAAAATGAAAATAAAGAGAATAGTATTACTATTGATGTTAACACTACTTTTTGTTGGATTTTCCTATGCAACAGATGTATCTAATGATACCACAACAAATGACAAAAGCATAGCAGATACAACCGATAGTGTAATGCATAGTAATAACATGCCAATAAAAGAAGAAGACAATACTTTAACAGACAACACAAAGTCTAATAATATGATTACTAAACAATACAGCAATACAACTAAAACAGCCACATCCAAAACATATTCCATAACTGATTTTGATACCCTGCACAAAGTTCTAACAAGTGACAAGTACAGTACAGTTAAAATTAACATTAAATCAAATATTAAGCTGACAGACAATACACAACTCAATGATGCAATAGAAACGTTGACTATAAATGGAAATGGAAAAACCATAAATGGAAAAGGCAAATACCAATTTTTATCCATTGGCTTAGATAGCAAAGTAACCATAAAAAATATTACAATAACTAACTGTTATGCAGAAAAAGGAGGAGCCATATACAAGTATGGGAATATCCTGACCATAGCAAATAGTAAATTCATTAACAACAAAGCAGAAGCTGGAGGAGCCATATTCAACGATGAATATATTCTGAAAATAACAAATACGATATTTAAGAACAACAATGCATCCTATGGTGGAGCGATATACGATGAGGATGGTACTTCAACTATCACCCAGTCTACATTATACTATAATACGGCAAATAATTATGGTGGAGCAATTGAGAATACTGGGTCAATGACAATAAAGAATTCAACGATGAAAGCAAACACAGCAGGCGAATATGGAGGAGCAATTGAGAAC
>CAZUHM010000029.1:18287-19274 GCA_964620575.1 uncultured Methanobacteriaceae archaeon
TGATATGACAATAACCAATTCCATAGTAAACAATAACTATGCAGAAAACGGTGGTGCAATAGACAATTGGAATGCTAATATAATTATACTTAACTCAAAATTAAACAACAACAATGCATCCTATGGTGGAGCCGTATACAGCTTCAAAAAAACTGGCCTAAATACTGACAGCTTACTAAAAATAGTCAACAGCACACTAAACAACAACCAGGCAGATAATGGAGGTGCAATATACAATTATCAGTCTAACCTAACCGTAACAGGCAGCACACTAAAGATAAACAAAGCAAAAAATAGTGGAGGAGCAATAGATAGTTGTTATGGAAATGATTCTAAAATTAAAAATAATGTATTCACAGGCAACACGGCAACTCTTGGATCTGCAATATCAGTAATAGGATATTATGAAAAAGTAACCGAAGAGATTGTTATTAAAGAAGGTGAATGGATACCGGAACATCAATTAATGAATGGAAATGTCTTTGTATATGGTCCTGGAGGTATACCTGTAATGGTTCCGGGACATTATGAAGGTCGAGAAACTGAAACTGTTGAAGTGATGAAATATTATGGTAAAGACATAGAAATTGATGGAAATACTTTTATTAAAAATAAAGCAAGTACTACTGGAAAAGCCATAATTAACAATGGTAGCTCCAACACAATAAAAAATAATGTTAATGATGATTCAAGAGATAGTGCTACTATTTATTTCAATACAACAACCACCCAAATTACAAACAATATTTTTGATGATGGAAGAAAATCTACTGTAATAACAGTTGGTAGTTCTAAGAGCGTTGTCATTGATAAAGAAATGTCAGTATATGGAAAACTAACAGACAGCACTGGAAAAAATCTATCAAAACAAAAAATAACAATTAAAGTAGATGGAACTACCTACACAACCACAACAACACGATATGGAAACTACAACATCAAAATAACACCAACAACCACAGGAACAAAAACAATAACAGCAACATA
>CAZUHM010000030.1:0-18794 GCA_964620575.1 uncultured Methanobacteriaceae archaeon
TACTCCTCCCTCTTCTGCGGTGTTGTAGTTGAGTGTGTTTTGGTTTAGTGTCATAGTAGCATATTGGTAGTTGTGGATTGCTCCTCCATATGGTGAGGTGTTGTTTGTAATGTTGTTGCCTGTCAGGTTCATGTTAGCATAGTTGCTGTTGTAGATTGCTCCTCCATCTGGTGCGTTGTTGTTTTGTAGTGTGT
Source organism: uncultured Methanobacteriaceae archaeon (assembly GCA_964620575.1). Classification (GTDB taxonomy): domain Archaea; phylum Methanobacteriota; class Methanobacteria; order Methanobacteriales; family Methanobacteriaceae; genus Methanosphaera. The sequence goes on from CAZUHM010000030.1 coordinate 195, forward strand.
TTTGGTTTAGTGTCATGGTGGCATTGTTGTTGTTAGTGATTGCTCCTCCATAGTCTGCGGTGTTGTAGTTAAGTTTGTTGTTGTTTAGAGTCATAGTAGCATATTGGTAGTTGGTGATTGCTCCTCCCTGTGTTGCGTTGTTGTTTTGTAGTGTGTTTTGGTTTAGTGTCATAGTAGCATATTGGTAGTTGTAGATTGCTCCTCCATATTGGGCGGTGTTGTAGTTGAGTTTGTTGCCTGTCAGGTTCATATTAGCATATTGGTAATTGGTGATTGCTCCTCCATATGATGCGGTGTTGTGTGTGATGTTGTTGTCTGTTAGGTTCATGTTAGCATTGTTGCTGTTGTAAATTACTCCTCCATATTGGGCGGTGTTGTAGTTGAGTGTGTTTTGGTTTAGTGTCGTAGTGGCATTGTTGTTGTTGATGATTGCTCCTCCCTGTGTTGCGTTGTTGTAGTTGAGTGTGTTTTGGTTTAGTGTCATATTAGCACGGTTGTAGATTGCTCCTCCCTGTGTTGCGGTGTTGTGTGTTAGTGTGGATTGTGTGATTGTTAGTTCACCTTTGTTGTTTATTGCTCCTCCATAGTCTGCATGACAGTTGGTTATTTTGATATTTTTTATGGTAACTATACTACCAGATTTAATATCTAAAAATTGATATTGATTGTCACCATTTATGGTTTTTCCATTACCGTTAATAGTTAATGTTTTTATTGCTTTATTGAGTGCTGTACTTCCGGTAAGTGTTATATCTGATTTTATGTTTAATACTAGTGTATCGTATGTGTTACTGGTTAGTGCACTGTATAATGTTTCGAAATTGTTAATATCAATAGTTTCACTCTTAGTTTTAACAGTTTTAGTATTGTTTTGTTTATTAATTTCTTTAGTGTTTCTTTCATCTGTTATAGTATTATCTGCTTCTTTTATTGGTGTGTTACTACTTTGTGCTACTACTTCTTTTGTTGTACTTGTATCAATAGTACTAGTATCTGTTGTACTTGTTGTATCGTTTGATACTTCTGTTGCGTAGGATAGTCCAACGAAGAGTAGTGTTATTATCAGTAGTAAAAATAATTTTTTTAGTTTCATTTTTTCTCCATTATCTCCTATTAGGGTATCGTTATTTAATATTGGGGGGATAATGTTATTTAAATTTTTATGTTTGGTAATATAGATTTTCAACGGTTTAAAACTTATTTTTTTTTGGTGGAGGGGGGTTTCTTCTAAAATTTTTTAGAGTGTTCCGAATAATTGATTTTTTTCTAAAACCGAGTGTTGGCCAAAATTAATTTTTCGAAAAAATAGAAAAAAATTTCCAGATTTAATACCCTAATTTTTCATTATTTTTAACATAAATTATTTATACATTATACATCCAATAAATAATTTATCCTATTTTCTAATAGTCACAATTTTATTTCTAGTAGTTATATTACTAATTAATTAATTAGTAAATTATGTATACTTGGTTATGCAATTTTATATTGGAAATTAATTATATTGGTTGTTTTATTTATGGTTTAGATTAATAATGATATTGTACAGGGTGGATTGGTGTTTAATACTAAAGAGTATAATGTTCCATTTGATCATAAGGCTCGTTTTTTTTTGTTGATTTGATGGAAGAATTTATGGATGAATGTGGATTTAAAAATTGTGAAAAAAGTATAGGTAGAACTCCGTATAGTACTCGTTCTATGTTAAAATTGATTGTTTATGCTAAAACTAATCATGTAACTAGTTCTGAAGAAATTGAATATTTGGCATTGTATCATGATGTGTATAAGTACGTGTGTGATTATATTACACCTCCAGCACGGTCAATTAGAAGGTTTAAAAAAGATTTTAAGCATGTTTATAATGAAATATTAAAAAAGTACTTTAAAAAAGCTGAAGAAAAAGGTTTAACGACTTTTAATCATGTTCCAGTTGATAGTACATTTAAAAAAGCATTACAATAATATGCATAATACAATTACTGAAAAAGAAACGGACATACTGCTCAAATATTGTAATGGGGAAACGATTGATGAATAAACCTTGGAAAAACTTCGTAAAACCTGTTAAAAAGTTTATGACGAATGAAAAATATCATTGTTAAATCGTATAAAAAGTGAATTTATTAAGACTAAAACAAGAAAAAATACCTTTAAATGATATAGAATCACGTAAAAATGAAAGGTAAATGAGGAAATTTCAAAGATAGCTTATAATATGCAATCGGGGGTTGATAGTGAAACCGGATTAATCTAATGCAATAACCATTATCTCAAAAACCCTACTGACCATACTGAACTACCAAAAAATCGTTGATAAAGCAATAAAGAACAGGGGTAAGAAACTCATAATTTGTTAGTGCAGACACAATCTATTTAAACAAGCACACCTTATCCTATTTAGTAAAAAAAATGATATAGAATGTTTAATACCAACTATGAAAACAATCAAAAGAAGATACTGGTAGATTAAATGAAAATCCATAACCATAAAAATCATATTCGAATATAATATCGGTAGTGATTCATTTAAATGTTCTGAAGGACAACATTTAACATTTTATAAAAGAATATACAATTGAAAAAGATGAAAAACGGGAAAAAGATAAAACACGAAGATTATATAATAATTATAATGCTTGTAAAACACTGTAAACAAAAAAATAAATGCATAACATCAAAACAAGCACATAGAACCATTCACAGAAAACGGTAACAGATTACAAAGAGCAATGTAGTTAAAATGGAAAAAAGGATATAAAAACGAATATAACAAAAGATCCATAGTAGAAAGACCATTCGGAACATTGAAAATACAATTACGATATGGAAGACGAAGTAGTAACTGGTATGGATGATACAGAATTTTAGATGACATTAAACGCAGTAGAATACAACATAAATCGAGTATACAGATAATTATATGAAAACTAAATCAATAAAGAATTAACAGAAGGATGTGACAATAAAATAATGAAATTGATGGAAACAACACTTGATTGTGCATTTTCATATTTTTATTCAAAAAATAGTTTTGGCCAACACTCTAGTATAAATGAGTGAATAATATTGGTGTTGGATGGAATTTAGGATAGCATTGAAATAAAATGCTTCCCTCTGTTATGAAGTTTATATTTGGCTAATACTCATACTTCACTCAAACAAATGATTTCCACAGAGCTGTATTATTTTATACCAAGTCTTTAATTGATTTTGTCAGTTAATAGTATAATCATCAACCTTAATCATCAACCAACACACTTTTTTTATCTCTAATTTAAAGGGTTTAAATAAGAAAATAAGACTTTTAATAGATTTTAAAAAATTAATCATCAACCAAAAAATACCTTAATCATCAACCACGTAAATTATAATGGCTGTTATGATTATGTCGGAATCATGTTTGATTCTTAATTTAACTGTATGAATTAAATAATTTTAGAAAAAGCTTATTTTCTGAACTATAATCTAAAATTACAGGTGTGGAAATAAAAGAGGAAAAAGGAGGTTATCTGTTTTCAAGAATATCTTCTTTTAAATCAGAACGTGTAAATGGAACTTCCAGGCCTAAATCTAAAGCTTTGTCCACATTTTTAACGCGCTGTTTTTTCTTATTGGTGGATAGTTTTCTAAGCATTTCTAAACCAAATTTGCCCTCATTTGTTTCAGTAACCTCTAGGATGCCATCTTCAATAGCATCATCGATTAGTTGGCAACCGATATCGGTACGTTTAATGACAGTTGACCAACCGGGTTTCGCACCTACTGAACCACAGGAGAAGTCAGATAATTCTGCTACATAATCCATACAATATTTACATCCACTTTGTTCATAACCATGCGTTTGCTTGATAGGTATTGCAGTTTCATCTTCAGAAGTTCTTATGAACAATTTACCTTTAGAAATGTCCATCTTAACAACCTTTTCAGGAGTAGTATTTGCTTTATCCTGGATGAATGCTTTCAATGAATCATATGGGAAGTTTTCCATACAGTAAATACCGGCTATTAATGCAATTTTATCAGTAACGTGTCTTAATCCCATAGGATATGTTTGCATTTTACGAACACCCATAATCTGACATGGTGTACCAACAACTCCTATCTTCTCAAGACCATACCTACGTGTGGATTCCTTAATCATTGCAAGATTTGGACACATGGTATATTTTGTTCCGGAGCTCTTAAGAATCTCTTTTTTGGTAGTTGCTACCATAGGTTCAGGTTTCCAAGGTTCTTTACCATCACCTGCAACAATCGTTCCGTCAATAATGTTCTTTTCCAATGCATAGACTAGTAATGCAGTAACTATACCACCGTCTTGTGCATTTTTTAAGATCTTTTTATCAGTTGCTCTTGCTGTTAAAATTTCTTGATGTGGTCCAAGGACTGAATCTTGTATCATAATCAATGCCTCCCTATTCTAATCCCATTTCTTTTTTAATCTGATCTATAGGCCACCAGCTACGTGTACATTGATAGTAGCATAAACCACATTTTACACATCTGTCGCAGTTAAATGATGGTCTTCCGTCTTTCATAGTCATTGCCCTTGTTGGACAGGCAGCTGCACATGCACCACAGCCGATACATATTGACTGGTTGATGATTCTTTTTTGTAAGTCGCAACCACATGCATCCTTATTTTCTGTGAATTTCATGAACGGAGCAAGATAATCCATGTCATTGTTTACAGCAGCCAATATGACCTTTTTAATCATTTGAGGTGATGGTGGACATCCCGGTATTGCCATGTCCACTTTCACTAAGTGCTGTAATGCCAGGAAAGAAGAATGTTGAGGTTGTGCTTTCTGTCCTCCTTTAGCATATACAGTAAATCCTCCCGTACAGGCACATGAACCAAGTGCTACTAGTAATTGGGATTTTTCTCTTGCTTCTTTAAGTTCCTTAATTGAATGTGCATCTTCCAAACATACACTACCTTCAATTAATACAATATCCATTTTAGGCATTTCCCAACAGTCTACAAGTGTTTGTCCATATACAATATCTACTGCTCCAAGTAAATCAGCTAATTCATCATAATTTTCTGTAAAGGACATTAAATCACCTGTACATCCAGATAAGTGGATGTATCCTATTTTCAATTTATCTCCAGAACTTTTGGTTGTAGCTGCAGGAGATTTAGTTTTATTATCCTCTGAGTTTAACATATTTTTAAGTTTTTCAAACAAGGTACTCACCTTTCCTTATTGTTATTGACAGTACTATAATCATTATTTAACAAGAGAAACTAATACTTCTCTGGTTTTATCTATTGTTTCAGGTATTTTACTTTCCAGAACATCGCTCAATCCCATTTCCATTTCCAGTGGAACATTTTCTGGTTGAATCACCACTAGTTTGATATTAATTTTATCCTTCAGGTCATGCAGGGGGTATGTTGCTGATAATCCATGTACGTCCATGTATCTGTCTTCTTCACTTACCTGATCTAAATCTAAGACTTTTATTGTTCCAGGTTCTTCGTTTAATGAAGCGATATCTATAATTATTATATTTTTCCATTTGTCCTGTGGTAATGTGAATATGTAATGTGGTGCACTTGTTGCTCCATCAATTACGCAGGTATCACCTTCAAACTTTATGTCATGTTCTTTGATGTAGTTTACTACTTCAGGACCAAATCCGTCGTCACCATATAATGTGTTTCCACATCCAACAATTAGATTTTCATGATTATATGACATTAAATCACTTCAATTATAATTGAACCATATCATCTTTCAGTACTTCTTTACTTTCGTCATCTACAACTACCATGTGGGTAGCACATGATAAACATGGGTCATATGCTCTTATTACGTCTGGAGCATAATCGTAATGTGTTCCTTCTGTTGCCATACCCATTGTTGGAATGTTCCATGTTGTTGGTACTATACAGTTGTAATCTGTAATGTATCCGTCTGCTGAAATTTTGGCAGTGTGGAGGTTTGTTCCTCTTGGTCCTTCAATTACTCCCACTCCTAAGCGGTCTGTTCCTTCAAGGGAATATTTTGCCATGGTCTGTGCTGATGGATCTATTTTATCAACCAATTCAAGGATACGTTCTGCTGAATTTATCATTTCCTGTGCTCTTGCCAGGTGCTGTGCTTTTACTCCCTGGTCTTTGAACTTTCTGTATTTGTTTGCTCTTGCACGTGGTCCTGTTTCTACAGGAGTATCGTCGTATAATGGTATTTGTGAACATGCTGTTTTTCCGATTTTTTTAGCAGTCTTTTTAGTTTCTTCAGCATATTCTTCATCGTCCTGTTGTGTGTATTTATCGGAATACCAGGAATTTGGCATAATCTCCTGGATGCTACTTAATGATATGTTCTGTCTTGATCCGTATGTGTTGCTTGTTGCAAGTACAGGTTGGGCATGTTTTCCTAAATCTTCGGGGAAGTCTTTGTCTTCAATGTATCCGGCCATCTGTTCCACATGTTCTTCCAGTAATTTCATTAATCCACTTATTCTGGTTTTAATTTTGTTTTTAGTGTTTTTAGTGATGTTATGTGCCATTCCTCCAATTATTATGTCGGATGGATGTATTCCTTCACCACCAATTACATCTTCAACAAACTGTACCTGTTTTCTTATCTCGGATATATTTTTTACAGCTTGTGTGTAATCTTCATCTGGTACGAAGTCTGGTGCTACTAGGAAGTGGTGTATTGCATGACTGTTAACCATGTGTGCATTTAAACACATTTCTCGTAGTATTTGTCCTGTTTTTGGCACGTCTATTTTTAATGAGTCGTCAATAGCTTCTACTGATGCTAGTGTGTGTGTTACTGGGCATACTCCACAGATTCTTTGTACGATAACTGGAGCAGATTCTGGTCTTTTTCCTACTACCATCTTTTCTATTCCACGTACGGGGGTTATACTGTAGTAACGTCCTGTTGTTACTATTCCTTCATCATCAACTTCTAATGATAAGGTTGCGTGTCCTTCCTGTCTGGAAGTTGGGGATATAGTAATAGTTTTACTCAATTTAAATCACCTATATTCTATGGCTTTACACAGAGTGTTCTTTCATAATTAGTTTTCTTTGTAATTATCAGAGATATCTATGTAAGTTTTGAATTGAAATTCCAATTTTTTTTTTTATTGGTGAATTTTTTTTTAGTCGGAAAATCATTTCATACTATAAAATAATTTGTCATTATTTAGTATCATCATATAATTTTAGACTAATTTTTAAGCCTGTTATAAATATAAAACCTGGAAATTAAAAGCTTCCAAAATATGACAAACAACAACAGAGGAGGTAAAAGAAATAAATATTCTAAATAAAAAAAACAAAGAAAAAACCTCTGAAAGTAAATGGGAAAAAGTAATGATAAATTACTGGAATCCTGAAATTGGAGATAAAATAGAAGGAAAATTAATAGGAATCAACGATAACACAAAACAAAAATTATATATAATAGAGACAAATGACAAAAAGCACATAAAAATCTGGGGAAGAACATATCTTGATCAGTTAATGGATGAAATAAATCTGAATGATTACATCAGAATAACATATAACGGATTAAAAAAGACAAACAACAACAGACAAATGAAAAAATACAACGTGGAGCGTAGAATAGATGAAACAGGCAAATAACTGGGAACCGGAGTTACATGAAGAACTAGAAGGCATACTTATAGAAAAACTGGACAACATGGGAATCTATCATAACAAACTATACAAGATACAGAAAGGCAATGAAATCATAAACGTATGGGGAAAGAAACAGTTGGATTCCATCATGGAAGCAGCACGAATAGGTGACAGAATAATACTAAGATATGTAGGAGTAAAACCGGTAAATGAATATGAAATGAAACTGTACGAGCTGGAAATATTAAATGAATAATACCTATGATGAAATAACAGCACAACTTCAAAAAGGTAACAATGTTCTGCTTTACAGGGAAGAACTCTATGAATACTATAAAAACCTCAATAAAGAACATAAGGCAGTCTACATATCAACTCCCAAAAAGGGAAAAACAGCATTTGAACAAATAATAAAGTCAATAGACAAGGAACATGAAATAAAAAACAAGACAATAAGCAAATTAATGGAAGAAATAATAGAAAGCAGTAAATATGAAAGTTTATACTTATGTATAGATAACTTTGAACAACTATCCAAACGTGAACTGCAAAACTACAAAGAACTGGAACGGCAGGAAAACATAAAACTAATAGCAAATATCAATGAAGACAAGCAATTCATAGATGACACATTCCTCGATAAATTTGTAATATTGAATGAACACGAATTCAGAAACAACCGTTCACAAAGTATAAACTTGAACTATGTACTACTACTATTACTTTCTTTTCTGATTTTCCTGTTGTTTATAAGAATACAACTAAGCTTATTACGATACATAGTCAGTGGACTGTGGTTCACATTACTGATGTACAGGTCTTTTTATTACATATCCAAATAAGATACTATGAGCAAAATAAATGAAATATTAACGGCAATAATACTGTATGCACTGATATCATACATATTAATGCTGCCAAATATGGAATATGGATTATTACTGGCAATACTGGGTTCACAAATCAATATAGTGTTAACAGACAACTACAAGCACACACTGCTGCTGTACATACCATTAGCACTGATATCCCTATGCTATCCTGCAGTACTGATACCGGTCATGATAGGATACACAGCATCAATATTCATATCATTACTGTCAAAAAACGGTTGCAAACTCCTATATCCCATAAAAGAAACAACATTCACAGGACCAAAAAACTACCTGGAAAACAATACAAAAGGAGACTATGCGGCAACATCATTTCTGATTACCCTTGTGATAATAACACTGCTGCTTTCATTCAACGGAATGGAAATACTTGAAAACCTGGAAGAAGACAATAATATAAACACATACTTCAACAGTCAAGAAAATCACTATAACACTTCACCGGAAGCAGTGCAATACGTAAACATAAATCCCGCATACTCCGTAAACAAGAATATAACAACAATAAAAACAGAAAACACTACAACAACATTAATAACAGACTACAACAGCTAATAAAAAAAGATAAATATGATGACTTATTTTTCATCATCATTTTTTAATTTTTTAACTATTAAATTAGTTTCAGTGGTAACCAATGAGAAAGAGTCAATATCATGGTAAATTACACAACCAGCATTAATAAAAGTACCATTACCTATTTTTACACCTGGATTTACACTGGTGTTTATTCCAGTTTTAACACCATCACCAAAGATAGCACCCAGTTTTCTTAAACCAGAATCTACCCTTTCACCCTTAACGCTGACTTTAACATGACCATCATCAAATCTTAGGTTAGCAAGATTGGTACCTGCACCAAGATTACAGTCAACACCAATAACAGAGTCACCAACATAAGATAAGTGGCTAACGTTAGTTCCATCCATAATTATACTGTTTTTAATTTCAACAGCGTTACCTACACTAACATTATTACAAAGACAGGCGTTTGGTCTAAGATAAGTGTTAGGTCCGACATCACAATTATCACCAATAAATACAGGACCCTGTATGTAACATCCGCTGCGTATTATACTGTCCTTACCTAAGTGTACAGGTCCGTGAATAGTAACATTTTCCTCAATTTCGCCCTGAATGTCATCTTCCATTTTTTCAAGGAAGTCTGCATTTGATTTAAGTAATTCCCATGGTCTGCCAACATCCATCCATGGTTCGCGAGAAATAAGACCAAGAATTTCATATCCTTTATCAAGCTCAATAGCTAAAGAATCTGTGATTTCATACTCTCCACGTTCAGACAATTCAGTTTCACGGATAGCATCAAATATTTCAGTACCAAAGAGGTAAATACCTGCATTGGCAAGGTTACTTGGAGCATCTTGGGCTGAAGGTTTTTCAACAATTTCAATAATCTTATCGTTCATGATACTTACAATACCATAACTTGACGGATCATCAACTTCAATTAATGTAAGCACAGATTTAACGTCATTACTTGTACGGGTAGCATATTTTTCAATTAAGTTACGGATAAGGTCGTAACTAACTATGATGTCCCCATTCAAGACGATGAAACTTTCGTCAATAAATTTTTCAGCACTACCAATAGCATGGGCAGTACCTAACTGTCCTTCCTGTATTGCATAGTTAATTTTAACGCCAAATTCACTGCCGTCTCCAAAGTATTCTTCAATAACTTCTCTTTTGTACCCTACAACTAAGGTGATATCTTTTATACCAGCATCTCTTAAAGATTCAATATTATATTGTATTAATGGTTTTCCACCAGTAATTAGCATTGTTTTTGGTCGTGTGGTGGTTAAAGGACGCATACGAGTTCCTTCACCTGCTGTTAGTATAATCGCTTTCATTAATAGTCACCTAAAAAAATCATTAATTAATTACTTATATTTTTATAAATTGATATATTTATTTTTTAAATTATTTTTCAGCTTTTTGGCTGAATGAAAAAATATTAAAATAAGGAGTTTAGTTATACCATTTAATGGCATTTTTTTAACTTAAAATGGATAAAAGTTATTTTTTGCCCAATAATCTTCTGAACTTCCAGACAGAATCATGATTCATGACAGATATGGCCCGTTGTGTAGGAATTTCCATAGGACAAACATCCTCACAGACAAGGGACTTCACACAGCCATTAAAGAAATGTTTATTGTATTGCTCTTTTAAGGAATTTATTTTTTCAGAATCGCTTTCCTGTCTTGAAATTTTTGAAGATGCGACAGGTAAAACAACACCATAATATTCGTCTTCACCATTATAGTTAGCACAAGCTTCCAAACAGCAACCGCACATCAGACACTGCGATACATTGTATTCCAGTGGAATGTTCTTCCTGTTGATGATAGCATCTTTTTCAAGCCATTGCTGTGCACGCTTCATATTCTCAAAGATAACACTCCTGTCAATAACCAAATCCTTCACAACAGGAAACTTGCTGAGAGGTTCTATTGTAATCTTATGAGAATATTTTGTCATTACCTCATCATTCACAAAAGTCTTACAGGCCAATTTTGGCCAGCCATTAATTAGCATGGCACAACTGCCACATAATCCTTGAAGACAGCTTGAAGAATAATGAATTTTGGTATCATATTCAATATTAAGTCTTTCCAGGAGGGTTGTTACAGGAATATTGAGATTGCCTTCATAAGTAAATTCTTTTCTAACTTCCTTTTCATCTTCTAATGTTTTAACAACCACTTTCAATGATTCCATATTTACCACCACATCCTTTTTTCCGTATCTTCAAATTTAACTTCCATCTCTTCATGGGATATTACAGTAGTTTTAAGATATTCCTCATTTTTATCGGGATAGTCAAGTCTTTGATGTGCACCTCTACTTTCCTTTCTTTCTAAAGCGGACAGTACTGCTGCTATTGCCAGTTTCTTCAAGGATTTTAACTGAATATAATCATAATAACTTCCATGACTGTTCACATATTCGGTTTCTAACTTTCTTAACCGAGTCAATGCCTCATTTAACTTGTTTTCACTTCTATAGATTCCCAGAGATTCATTCATTATGTTTGCCAATTCTTCTTCAACAGCATATGATGAAGCAAGGTTGTCTTTTCCCTGGATTTTCTTCCATGATTCATAGGAGGAACGTTCCTCTTTCAATAACTTTTCACCATATTCTCTATAATCATTGTAGTGATTTTCATATTCATTATCAATCTGCTGTGCTACAATCCATCCTCCATGAATTGCTCCGAGTAATGAATTGCCGCCAAGACGATTGGCTCCATGGTACTGGCTGGAACATTCTCCTATGGCAAAGAGATTTTTAAGATTGCACTTGTGCTCAGCATCAGTTCGTATGCCTCCCATAAAGTAATGAACGCCAGGATATACTGGTATTGCTTCAACACTGGGATCAAGGTTCAGATAACGGGTACATACTTCATAGACTTCATCCAATTTAATCTTAACAGTTTCTTCAGGCAAATGACTGATATCCAGGAAAACCTTATTTTCTCCATCTATTCCCAGCTTATACTCATTACAAACTTTGTAAATGCTTTGAGAGACTATGTCACGTGGCATGAGAGCTCCCTGTTCAGGATACCATTCTTCCATGAAATACCATTTTTTTCCATCTTTTATGGTGTATAGTCTGCCACCTTCTCCACGGGCAGCTTCAGTAATAAGCATTCTTTTGACAGGAGTTTCTATGGTTGTAGGATGATATTGTATCATTTCTAAATTAGCTAAATCAACGTTCTGTTCAAAGAGTCTTCCAGTAGCACATCCATCATTATGTAACGATCCACTAATTTTACCAAATAACTTGTTCAGGCCACCGGTAGCAATCACAACACAGTCAGAATAGAATTCTCTTATTTCATCACTATTTTCATCAATCATCAATACTCCGTGGCATATGTTATCATCATCCAATATTAATGACAGGAATCTCCATCCGACATATCTTTTAACTCTGTCCTTGTATTCATATTTTCTGCATTCACTATTTAGGGCAGTTACTATTTGTTTTCCTGTTCTTGCTCCAGCATAGGCTGTTCTCATATTCTTTTGTCCACCAAAATATCGGACATCAACATTACCTTTCTCATCCCTGTTAAAACTTGTTCCAAGACTGCTTAACCATTCAATTATTCCTGGTGCATCATGGGTTAGCTGTTTTACTGCCTCGTGATTGTTAATGTCCTGTCCTCCCTGGACTGTATCAAGATAATGTTCATCTGTAGAATCATCCTGTCCTTTAGTGTTCAAAGCAGCATTGATTCCACCCATTGCCATAACAGACTGTGAACGTTCAGATGGTGCCGGTGAAAACAATAGTACGCCAATACCTTTTTCTGCTAATTTTATGCTGCAGGTTAGTCCTGCAAGACCTGCACCTACTACAATAACATTTTCTAACATATACCAATAACTCCCTTATAATATGTAATGTGAAATTTCTGCAAAAAACAAAGCAATTACACATATCAGTAAAATAATTCTAGTGTATTTTTGACATTTGTCATATGCACCTTCATCAACCAAAAATCCTAAAGACACTAACATACGTGGAATACTTAACTGCAAGTGAACGTATAATGATATAACTAATGAAGTGTCCACTATTACATGGGCAATATTCCAGTAAATGTTATAAATATGTGCTGGAAGATAGATGTATGATAAAATGTGCAGCACTACAAAAACAACAATACAAAAACCACTAATTGCCTGCACGACCGTGTCATTATTAATATGGTTGTAAACCCTTATATTTCTTTGTTTAAGTCTGTCCCTGATGTATAAATATAGGCTAATAATGATATGTAAACTAGCAAATAACAAACATATCATTCCTGTAACAACCATGTTTGGAGTATATGCTATTAGATTTGCAAGACATAATCCTGATAACAAGGCATGTACAAAAAGGGACAATATAATTAATAAAACCAAAATTGAATTAATTTTACGTAACGAAAATTCTCTATAAGAAATCAAACTCATGGTTAAAGGTTTATTGCTCCTGTTTAATATAACTATTGTTAAAAAAAAGCTCTAATGTTTTTATAATACATTAAAAAAATAATTTTATAAAATGAAAAATAAAATAGGAGATTAAATTGTGCTTATTTGTTAATTAGATAAGCTTTTATTCAAGAAATTCATTCAAAGAATCAGAATATGCATCATTTTTAACATCCACAGTGGTAATAGCTAAAGTCTTCACGGCTTCTGTACCTGCATATTTACTGATTTGTTGGAACGTGCTTTCAAAACCGCTGCTTCCTGCAGTGGCAAAGACTTTGATATTGTTGAACTTACCACTGTTCTTATCAATATAAGAAATAAGTGGATTAGCAGATTTACTGGCCCATACCGGTGCACCAAGAATAACTAAATCATAATCAGCAGGATCATATTTCAGATCTTCCAAATCAACAATTTTTGCAGCAATAGCATCCTTGATTCCACGTGCATAACCAATTTTACCGTTATAGTTAACTTTAGATTTAACTTCTTCAATATCACAGTCTAATTTTTGTGCAATACTTTCAGCTACATTTTTAGTAATGTTTGTTCTTGAATAATAAACAACCAATGTTTTCATTAATCTACCCTCTCTTTTATCTGAATGTTAAGTATCATATTAATTTTCCAAGGAAATTCTTGGATATTTCCTCAATCTTGTCTAAATGTTCCTGCGTTTTTCCTTCAGCAGTAATACGAACATAAGGTTCCGTACCTGAAGGTCTTATTAAAACCCAACTGTTATCAGTAAATGATATTCTGACACCGTCAATTGTAAGAACTTCTTCAACATCATCAAATTCATCAACAAATGATTCGGATACTGTTGACATAACTTCATCTTTTTTCTCGTTAGGACAGGTTACTTTTTCTCTTATGGTAGGATAACTTTCAATACTGTCCAACTGCTCGGATAATGGACCATGATCCTGTACACATTTAACAATACGAAGGCCAGACAGCAATCCATCAGGACACATGCAGAAGTCAGGATGTAACCATGTACCACTAGGTTCACCACCGAAAGTAGCATTGTTTTCATTAATTGACTCGGCTACATGAACATCTCCAACAGGAGTTCTAAGTACATTACCACCCATCTTCTTCATCTCAGCATCCAAACAGGCAGAAGCATCAACAGTAGTAACTACAGTGCCACCAAACTCTTTAGCAATAACAGTCAATAACTTGTCAAAGTCAGATAAGTTACCCTTTTCATCAACAGCAATCATACGATCAGCATCACCATCATGAGCAAGACCAACATCAGCACCTAAAACTTTAACAGTTTTCATAAGCTCCTGAAGATTGGCATTGTTAGGTTCAGGATTACGTCCAGGGAAGAAACCATCCGGCTGGGCATTAAGTGTGATTACATTCATACCAGCACGTCTTAGAGCTTCCGGTGACAATTCACTTCCTGCTCCACTGGCGCAGTCAACAACAACTTTTAAAGGTTTTGAAGAATTAATACCTGAAATTTCTATTATGTCATCCACATACTGGTCTTTAAAGGAACTGATATCATATTCTTTTCCTATTTCATCCCATCCGACCTTGTCGAATTCTTTTTCATAAACAATTCTTTCAATTTCTCTTTCCTGTCCCTGTTTGTAAGCAAGTCCATCAGCATTCCATAATTTAATACCATTATATTTTGAAGGATTGTGGGAAGCAGTAATCATAATACCAGCATCTGCACCTTTCTTGAGGGTAGCATAACCTACTGTAGGCGTAGGAACCATACCTAATATGAGTACATTACAGCCGCATTCCGTTAATCCTGCGGACATGATGTTTTCAAAGATTTTACCGGTAGTTCTAGTGTCACGACCAATAACTACAGTCTTGCCCTTTCCACCAATGTATTTAGCTAGCGCTCTTGCAACATCTAATGCTAGTTCCGGTGTTACTTCTTTCTGGTATTCTCCTCTAATACCTGATGTTCCAAATAATCTTGGTATCTTTGTCATCTGTATTCATTCTCCTTAAACAACATATAAAATAAAATTTGATAAAAATAATTAATGTTTCATATGATCTTCTGATTTAAAAAAGTTGGTGGTTAAGGTGGAACAATAAATATTATGCTCCGAATTTGGAAATTACATTCATGAGGTCTCTAATAATATACATTACATCAGTACCTCTTATACGACATAATCCACCTTTAGCAGCCTGTCTTTCACCATATTCTGTGATATCGTCAACACGTAGTCCGTCTGCTTTGATAAATACAGGAACAGGATCTCCTGTATGATCCATTACTCCCACTGGTGTTGAATGATCTGCAGTAACGAAGAGTACAATGTCATCTATGTCATAAAGTTCTTTCATGATAAGAGCATCAATTTTTTCTATGAAATCTCTTTTATCAAATGCTGCTCCATCATGACCACATTCATCTGCACCATCAACGTTAACTAACATGAAGTCGTAACTATCATCTTTGGCATATTTGACTATGTAATCACGTACACTTTCTAAATCTGTGGTAATTCCACCTGTAGCGCCAGGAATATCTACTACGTCCATTCCGGCAATTTCTGCTATACCTTTGATGATTCCTGTTTCTGCAACACATACTCCTTTAAGTCCGTATTTTTCTTCGAAAGGTTCTACACTAGGTACTTCTCCTCCACCTCTAGGAAGTACGATGTTTGCAGGATTTTTACCTTCTTCAATTCTTTTAAGGTTTACTGGGTGTTCCTTAAGCATTTCATATGATTGTTCTACGAATTTGTTCACAAGTTCTGCAGTGTATTTTGCTTCTTCTGAATCATCTAATGCTTTAACAGTTTTTGGTTTGTTACCTTCATGTTTTGGATCTGCATCAGTAATTTTATCAGATAAACCTTCTCCTCTAAGTACTAATACTCCTCTGTGTGCATCTGATTCTTTGAAAATAATTTCAACGTTATCATCAAGTTTCATTGTGTTGAGGGTGTCGGCAATTTCATCTGTTCCACTGCTGATTCTACCAGCACGTCTGTCAATAACGGTCAAATCATCTTCTGCTGTAGCAAAGTTACATCTGAATGCTATGTCTCCAGCTTCTACAGGTACATGCACTCCTGCTGCTTCAAATGGTCCTCTTCCGGTATATACTTCATATGGGTCATAACCTAATAAGGTTAGGTGTGCAGTATCACTGCCCGGTCTTACACCTGGTCTGATTGTATCCATAATTCCAGTTATTCCTTCTTCAACCATTTTGTTCATGTATGGTGTTTTAGCACTTTCTAATGGTGTTTGATTATCTAATTCTTTTACTGGGCGATCACCCATTCCATCAATTACAAATATAATTCCTTTCATTTTTTTCATGCTCCGATAGTTATTATAATGATACCAACTAATGCTCCAATTATTGTGGCAGATAAATTAACATGCTCGTTATTAAAAAGCCCACTGCGTTCTAATGTTGCACCTAAAAGACTATCTGCAAAGCAACCGACCATTCCTGCGATGATTCCTATTAAGATACTATAAGTAATGTTTGGAGATACATTTATTGCGTAGGCTGTTATTCCAATTATTAAAGCTCCAATTAATCCTGCTGTAGTTCCAAGCACTGAAATACCACCGTCAGTACCTGGTTTTACCTGTTCTCTACTAGTTATTAAGATAGGTTTACTAAGCACTCCTATTTCACTTGCCATTGTATCTGCTGTAGCAGTGGCTATAGCTCCTATGAAACCGGCATAGTTTCCAAATAATGCCATTACTACAGGGACTATTCCATTAGAAACAACATTTCTTACGGTACGCTGTTCATGTTTTAGTCCGATACGTTTTTTATAATCCGATTTAAACTTAGTAAAAATTGAACCTAAAATAAGAAATAGTAATAGTATTGCTAACCAATTAAATCCTCTTGTTATGACTATAAACATCCCAATAATTGTAACAAAAGATGAGCCTAGTAAATCAAGTGCACCTGTAAGGTATACTATGATTCCGAATATTACACAAATCATGAGGAATATTAATTGTATCATAATAATAATTTTTGTGTTTTATTAATATAATAAGTTTTGATAAAAAATAAAGAAAAGTGGAAGGAGGTCAAGAATCTTTTAATGTATTTTCCTTTTGTTGAAAGTATTTAGTTTAACACTTTGGTTTTTATTGTTTCAACTTTTTTGAGTGGGTAGATTTTTTTAGCTTCGTGGTAGATGTTTGAAGCAAATTTACCTGTGATGATTTCTTTTACGAGTTCATCTAAATTCTTTTCAGCTGAGTTTTCAATAATCATTCTGGTCATTGTTTCTCTGATGAGTTTTTGTTGTGATGATTTTGCTCTTTTTACGGTAATTGCTAACATGTGTACGTTAATTTTTTTACCGTCTTTTGTTGTTGCATCGGTAATTGAATCGATACGACTTGTTCCTCTTCTAATCATACTACGTGTGTAGTCTGTTGTTACTTTGTGACCTGTGAATTTGGTGTATGCTTTTTCTCCTGTTACATGGTCTACTTCGAAGAATAATTTAACGTATTGTCTGCTGAAATCTCCGGTAATTTCACGCATTGATGTTTCTATTTTACGTCCAACTAACATTTCAGGTTCTCTAGCTGGGCTTGTTCCTAAACTTGCTTCTTCAAAGTCTGCTGGTGCTAAAATTTCATACCATACTTTTTCTTTCCAGGTGTCACGTACTCGTCTTCTTGCTTTTGCCATTATATCACATTCTCCTTTTAATTTAATGAATTATATATTAGTTTAATTATTTTTACAGCAAATCATCTTATTTTTTTCTAGGTTAATGCTGCAGTAAAGTTGGGTTTTTTTTTAATTGGAATTAGTACCCCTACTAATTATAAGTAAAAATTATTAAAATCTATTTGTTTGAAAAGAATCCGTCAGGTCTTATATGGTAAATAAAACAAGTTTTGCTTTTTATAAAAAAATTTAGATACTCATGACATTCTTCAAGTCATATTCTTTTATAATAATTCTTTTTCCTTAAAGAATTATAAATTACCATAGACCTAGTCTATATCTTGTTTTAATATTATATTTTTTATATAATAAATACTTGACTATTAATCATAGGTT
>CAZUHM010000031.1:0-17756 GCA_964620575.1 uncultured Methanobacteriaceae archaeon
AGTACCGAGAATTAATGTTTGTTGATGATATGGCTGATGCAACACTTTTTGCATATGAACATTATAAAGGAGAATCCTTTATTAATATTGGTACCGGAGTAGATTGTACAATACGCCAACTAAGTAACACAATAAAAGATGTAGTAGGATTTGAAGGAGAATTGTTTTTTGACACATCAAAACCTGATGGAATGTTTAGAAAAGTATTAGATGTTACAAAGATAAAAGAATTGGGATGGACTTCTAAATATTCATTAGAAGAAGGATTAAAATTAACATATGATTGGTATTTGAATCAATTAAAAAAATAAATTGTATAAAAAATTATTATTTCAATTGTTTTATCTTTCTTAACACGTTTGTCATTTTCCAAGAAGTGGAATTTAATATATCCTCATTAAATTCTTTTAATTCTTTGTTTGCTCTTTTCAAAGCATTTATTTTACTAATAAGCTCGTTAATAGTCATATCATCGGAGGTTATGTTTTTTTCATCATCATCAGATAAATCTTTTGAACTCTCGCTTGCCGACCAATTAACTTTTAAAGAAATTATCTGGTTATTTTTTACTTCTTGTTCATAAATTATTGGATCATCATGCCATACGGAAGTATTTTTGGTAATGATAGGTTTATCATCTATTAATATTTCATTATAGTCAATGTATATCGGAATTCTATTCTCATTTTCATCTTTAAAGTCCATTCCCTTAAATTTTATATCTAACTTTCCATCATTAATACATTTGAAGGATAAGGATAATTCTCCAGTATCACTATCAACTACGGTTCCAACTCCATTTTCATCTCTAAACCATTTTGGTTGTATAATATTGGCTTCAATATCATCATTATCAATAATTACAATATTATTTTCTTTATTTCCTTTATTTCTGATATCAATTCTACATCTGGATAATAAATCAGATATTTTTGATTTAGGAGATATTTCAAGGTTACTTTCCTCATGCACAGGTAACCATTTGACTTTAATATGTATTTTTTGCCCATTTTTAACTTTTTTGTTATATATGAATGGATTGTCATGCCATGTTACCATACTGCCAGTTAAAATATTCTCGTCATTAATTATTATCTCAGTATAGTCAATAAATAATGGTATTCTATTATTACTAAGGTCATAATAATCTATGCCTTTGAATTCTATTTTTAATTCTCCATCGCCTACACATTTGAATGTTAAATCTAAATCTCCTTTAATACTATAAATAACGTTTCCAACACCTTCAGAATCTTTAAACCAGGAAGGTTTATTATTTTTATAAAGGATATCATTACAATCAATTAAAATCATGTCATTATCTTCAGAACCATAATTTTTAATATCAATCCGTGCTTCTATGTATTTTTGCAAATAATCATAATTGTCTTCACTAATTGTATACATATAATTATAGTATTCGCTTGTATCGTTCATTATCCAATTTAATATACGTTGATCTATCTCTTCTAATAGTGAAGGGTCGAAAGTTCCTTCTGATTGCATTTTTCTGAAATTATTTGCAGTATTATTAAGAAATTCTTCTTTAAATTCCAGGTCAATTCTGTCCATCGTAAAATGAAAATTATGATATTTTGCATAGGTTATCACATCATTAAATTCATCTTTTTTACCGGCACTTTCTAGGAAATTATCAATTAACTCATATTCATAATCCATTGCATAAACTTTTTCTTTGTTTTTAACTGATGAATTTGGGTTATCTCGTCGATACATATAAAAAGCTTCCGGAACAAACATTACACGTTCCCCATAGAATAATGTTTTTATCCAAAAACCATTATCCTGATATGATGCACCCGGTGTTTCATTATGTCGGATATTGTTTTTTCTCAAAAAAGAAGTTTTATATAATCCTGTCCATGTATTCATTAAAACTTTGAATGAATCATGATTTTTGCTTGTTGAAATAATTTTATTGTACAACAGTTCACTTTCATCAATTTTGAAATAATTTTTGTAAATTTTTTCTCCTTCACCAAAAAAACGATAATAATCACTTTTAACAAAATCTAGTTCATGGTTTTTTGCTTTGTCATATAAAACTTCTAACATTTTTGGTAAAATATAATCATCACTTTCTACTATTCCAATATATTCTCCTGAGGCCATATCCATTCCAATATTCATTGTATGGCCATAACCTGCATTATCTTTATTGATTATTTTTATTCGTTTATCTTTTGATAAATATTCTTTCAGAATATTATATGAATTATCTGTTGATCCATCGTTGACACAAATTATTTCTATATCTTCAAGTGTTTGATTCAATACGCTATCTAAACATTGTGGAAGAAATGTTTCTACATTGAATATTGGTATTACTATTGAAACTTTAATATCCTTTTCTTTATTGTTTTCAAAGTTAATTAATTCACGTATCTGAACTTTTTCATAAGTTTTCTTTTTATCATTTTCATATTCTTCAAAATTCATTCTAATCACGGGAATATATTATTTAATTGATTGTTGAAGTTTAATAATAAATTAATAACAATTTTTTAAAATTTCTTTTACTTCTTTTTCATCAAAAACAATAGGATTATTATCCATTCGTCCACCAGTAAATGTTAACTTAATAATATCATCAATTTCTTCTTCTTTAATATCAAATTCGGATAATTTTAATGTTTGAATATCTTTTGACACATCTTCGAGCCATGATTTAATATCATTTACAGATTTTGCATTCCATGATTTTAGGAATAAATCAAAATCATCTATATATTCAGAGTTTCTTTTTAAAACTTCATATAAAGTAATACTTACAGCTAAACCATGAGGAATTCCATAAAGTAATGTCAGAGGATAACTTATAGAATGACAAGCTGTTGTTCTTGTATTGGAAAATGATAATCCGGCAAAAAATGCGCCCATATACACTTTCTTGCGATATTCAAGATTATTCATATCATCTAACACCAATGGTAAATATTCAACAATTAATGAAATGGCATCTCTTGCAAGTGTCTGTACAATCTTGTTTGTAGAAACAGACCAATATGCTTCACAAGCATGTGAGAGCGCATCAAGTGCTGTTGATAATGTTAATTTTTTTGGAAGAGTTATTGTTAGCTCAGGTATCAACCAAGATTCTGTTGGATACAGATAATCTGCATCAATAGAATATTTCTTTGTATTATCATAATCCCAAACAGTAGCCCATTTTGTACAATCAGATCCAGTACCTGCAGTAGTGGAAGAAGCTATAATTGGTATGCTTTCAGTATTTTCTAAATATTTCTTTGTCGTGATTAAATTAACAATTTCCTCTACTTCTATTTGTCCATTATCTGAGAAATGATATAATGCAGATATTGCTTTTGCAAAATCAATACTTGTTCCACCACCAATAGCAATTATCAGTTCAGGTTTTTCTTTAATTTGTTTAAATCTGTCACAGATTAAATGAGTGTCTAGGCTTGTTAAGCTTTCATCAAATAATATGAAGTTTTCTTCAAAACAATCCAAAACTTCCAACAAATTATTGGCTTGAATTAATCGTTTACTTGCAATGAAAACAACATTATCTTTAATTTCTAATTCATTTAATCGAAGTTTCATTTCATTTACTGTATACTCATAAAATTTTATAGGAACATTAAACGTCCAATCCATATGTACCAACCCAATTTAAAGTTTTTTTAATTTTTTCATAAAAGCATTTTTATTTTCAACAGGAGTAGTGGTAGGTCTACCAAGATCTTTTCTAGAACCAATACTTACATCAACAATTAATAATACAGGACCCTCACAGGATAAAAAATCAGATAAAACAGTCTCCAACTCATTTTTATTTCCTGCATTAAAAACCTCTTTATAACCACAATTAAGGGCAACTTGCTTAATATTTATATCGCCCATAACTGTTGGAAGTCCACCAACTGTTTCATGAGCACAATTATTAAAAAGAATATGATAAAAATTCTTTGGAGATTTAGAACCAATCATAGCTAAAGAACCCATATGCATCAAAACAGCACCGTCACCATCAAAACATAGAACTTTTGCACGTGGTTTATTGACAGCAATCGATAATGCTATTGTAGAAGAATGACCCATGGAACCAACAGTTAGAAAATCATTACTATGTCCGTGATTTTTTTCTTCACGATACTCAAACAATTCACGGGATGCTTTACCAGTAGTTGAAACAACTATATCGTCAAGACTAAGATTATCAACAACAACTTTAATAGCATCTTCACGATTTAAAATATTATCATTAGTTTTTATTGTTTTAAATGAATCAAATGCTCCTTTGGATACAACAAGGGCAACACTTTTTCCTTCAGACAATTTTTTACTAAAATCATTATCAAACAAGTCCTTTATGTCATTGATGCTTGTTTCTTCAGATAATATTTTATAATCAATATCTAACAATTCAAGTAAGTCTGTTGTTATTGCACCTTGTTTAACATGTTGTGGTTCATCAGAAACTCCAGGCTGACCCCTCCAGCCTATTATATATATTACTGGGATGTTGTATACATTAGGGTCTGTTAAAGATGTAATGGGATTAACAGCATTACCTAAACCAGAATTTTGCATGTATACTAGCCCATACTTGCCTGTTGATAAATAATATCCTGTAGCTAAAGCAACAGCATTTCCTTCATTAGGTGCAATTATATGAGTGTCACTTATACCATATTTATCTTCAATAAAATCACAGAAAGATTTCAACTGAGAATCCGGAACACCCGTATAGAATCCAACATTGTTTTCTTGTAATAATTTTTCAAATTCTTCAACATTTATCATAATATCATCTACATCATCAATTATTCATCCGGAATCAAAGTTAAAATTTCTTTTATAGATAAACAAGCTTCATCTACTTCGTAACAACGATTATTTTTAAGAATAGTTTCAGCAGTTTCCATCATTGCAGGATATGCACTACGGATTAACTGGTTTGCATATATGACAATATTCACTCCACGTTTAGCAAATTCATCTTCATAAACCGTATTGAATGAAGTTGGAACCACTACTAAAGGAACATTTGGTGAAAATTCACGGAATTTTTCGCAAAACTCAAAAATCTCATCAGGCTCCTTTTCTCTGCTATGAATCATTATACCATCTGCACCAGCATCAACAAAAGCTTTTGCACGTGTAAGTGCATCTTCCATTCCCTGTTTTAAAATTAATGATTCTATTCTT
The DNA here is from genome assembly GCA_964620575.1 of uncultured Methanobacteriaceae archaeon. Classification (GTDB taxonomy): domain Archaea; phylum Methanobacteriota; class Methanobacteria; order Methanobacteriales; family Methanobacteriaceae; genus Methanosphaera. The sequence goes on from CAZUHM010000031.1 coordinate 5,197, forward strand.
GCAATAATCATGAAATCCTTAGTAGTGAGTGCTTTTTTACCAGCCATAATTTTTTGTGAGAAATGTTCTATAGAATCCTGTGTCTGTTCAACTTCCGTTCCAAAAAGGGAATTCTTTTTAAGTCCAATTTTGTCCTCAATAATTACTGCTGATACACCTATTCTTTCAAGTGTTTTGACATTAAATACAAAATGTTCAATTTCGCCACCGGTATCGCCATCTAATATTATAGGTTTAGTGGTTACTTCCATAATTTCATCAATTGTTCTTAAACGAGAAGTCATATCCACTAATTCAATATCAGGTTTTCCTTTTGCTGTACTGTCTGTTAAACTAGATAACCACATTGCATCAAAGGATTCAATCTCATTATCTTTAACAACTTTGGCATTTTCAACAACCAATGCACTTAGTCCGTTATGAGCTTCCATAGTTTTAACGATTGGTTTAAGATTTAATAATTGTTTAAGTTTTGCTCGTCTTACTTCCGGCATTGAACTAGCTGACTTAACAGCATCATTTAATTTATCAACACTAACTCCTTCTGTATATGGGATTTCTATTAATTGTCCACCCCACTCTTTAAGTGTTTCAATAACATTTGCACGAGTATTTTTCAAATCATTTTTTGTCCAATCATCACCATGAACCACGTAATCCGGTTTAATTAATTTAAGATTTTCAGTATAATCTAAAGTATTTTGAGCGATGACTTCTTTAACTCCATTAATGTTTTCTATAATAAAAGAACGTTCTTTGAAGTTTAGTACTGGTAGTCGTTTGTATGTTGCAATTACTTCATCTGTTAATATTCCTACTGTTAAATTTCCATATTCACTAGCTTTTTTAATTAAATTTATATGTCCATGGTGGAGAATATCTGCACTTATTGCTGTATAAACTTTTTTACTCATATTATTCACCAATTTTCTTGTATTTATTTAAATCCTCAACGGTGTCAATCTCTGAACAATAATAGCCATCAATATCAATTGCTTTAATTTTTATTGTATCTATTAATAATTCATTTAATGCTTCTTCTGCATAAACATTAGTGTTATTATTATCACAAAATAGTCTAATCCTTTTTTTCCATTCCTTCCAATCAACATTTTTTAATTTATATAACGGCTGACAAGCAAGTGCATCACTACCAAAATAATCCACACTTACCTTCCGAACATAACCATTACTAACTTTTGCCTTAAAATCTTTTTCAGGAATTTTTTCTTTACTATTAACAACCATACATGATTCATAATTTTCAAGAATTTTTTCAACTACTTCCTTATCAAATACTAAATCCCCATGAAGAAGAAGAATATCCTCCTCTAAATTATTATCGATATAATCAATGGATTTAATATAATTTGTGGAATCATAAACTGGATTATGTACGAATGTGAAGTTAACTTCAGGAAAAGTTTTTGAAGCATACTCTCTTAGAACTTCATCTAAATAACCTGTTGTAATTATGAAATCATTAATATCATAATTAACAAGTGTTTTAATAGCTTTTGAAAATATTGTTTCATTATTACCGATATCAATCAATGATTTTGGAGAATTTTCTGTTAATTTACCCAGTCTTGTACCCATTCCCGAATTTAATATAATTGCTTTCATAATACCACTTTTTACATTTTACAATTAGAATTGTGATTCAATGTCTTCATAATCCATAGTTCTTTCGCAGTAATGACATCTTAAAATAATTGGCTCCTTTTCCTGTACATAGAATTTATCTTGTATAGGTTCATTAGAATTACTAATACAGTTTGGATTACTACATTTGACAACATCAACTACTTCATCAGTCAAATGAAGATTGAATTTGTTGGCAATTTCGTATTCACGAATAATATTAACTGATGCTTGTGGAGCTAATAAAACTAATTTATCAACTTCTTCTTCAGATAATTCCCTACCTTCAATCTTAATAATATCTTTCTTACCCATATTGGGTGATTCCACATTTATCGCAACCATGATAGGTGTTTCATCATCAGGAAGGTTTAACATACTAAGAACATTGGCTGCTCTATTATGACGTATATGATCAATTACAGTACCATTACGTATAGATTTAACTTTCAATTCCTTTTTCTCAGACATTTGAATCATCCTCCAATTTCTTTATTTTACGTGTTTTAATTGCTTGACCACTATTAAAATCCATTATTTCATAACTTGATAACAATGATTTTCCGCAAGCTAACAATTTATCATCTTTATTAACAATTAGAACTTCATCATTACGACGAATGTTTTCATCACAATCTAGAACAAACTTATTAAATACAGATTTTCCTTTACGGGCAAAAGGTTCAGAATCATCTGAAACAACAACTCTTAATTTAGGATTCTCTAAATATTCATGTAATCGAATAGCACCCAAATCAGATAAAACTAAAAAGCCATCACTGGCTCTCATATTAACAATATTCTCATTGTTTTCATAAACATGCCTAATTTTACCTGTTTTCCTACTTTTTTCAATTTCAATTTTATCTATATCATTACCAAATAATGCTTCACCACAACCAGAACCAAATTGATAATCTGCAACGACTTTCAAACGATTAAAATCAGAAACTTTTGCTTCAGATAAAATAAGTTCATCCTCAATAAGATTATAATCTTTCAAATCATATTTTGAAATAATTTTCCTATGAATTAACACATTATCATACTTTTTAGAATAATTCTCTATTGTTTTTCTGACAAATTCCTTTGAATTATCATCAAGAATATTAGGAGATTCATTTTGAGCAAGAGGATAAAACTCATCCAATCCCAATGGAATAATACCAAAAGGTATATCTGCTACAACAACATCACTATCGGAATAATCTACAATATCACTTTTTGAGTAGAAAGTTGGTATTTTAGGAGTATATTTCTTAATGTATTCACGATTCACATGCTTTGAATAAGGTTTACTCGTGGATGGTAATATTATTAAATTTTTACTTTTAGGTGATACATTTTCCAATTTTTTAATATGTTTTGAGACTTCAGAACGTGATAATGATTCACTTCCTGTATAAAAGAATGCTGATTTTTTACTGCTAGGATTAAGTTTTTCCATATCTTCCTGATAGTCTTGGAGTCTTCTAAGTCCATCAAGTAAAAATGGATGAGATCTACATCTAAGTTCAACTAATTTCATAAGTTCTCCATCAACAATTGCTTGTCTTATTCTTCTAATTTCAGCAAAACTTACATGTAAATTATGTTCTGCAATGAGTTTTGCACGAGTTTCCTGTTTCATTTGTTTTAATTCTTCAACACTATGTTCAGTACAAACTCTACAACTACATGGCATTTCTATTAGATTTTCAAGTTTTAATGTTCCGTCAGGCATCATGAAACGATCCTTGTTAGCATAAAGAATATATGCCGCACTATCAAACAAATCACAACCCATAGCTACAGCCAAAGCAAAAATCATCGGATGTCCCGCACCCATCAGATGACGAGGTTTATCTTCAGGAAGTCCGCGCATAGAATACATAACTACATCAACCAAATCAGCATAACGATACATTTCCATAAGAGGAACAACAGCGCCAATAGGATAAATATCAGCATCAAATTTGGATATTTCATTTGCACAGTATTCGCGTAAGTCAGGAAAAGTAGATCCCTGAACAACACTATTGAGAAGCAAATCTTTCCTTACTTTTGATGCTTCTTCAGCTCTTTTAATTGTCACTTTAAGATCATTTTCTGCTTCTTCTTTTTTAACATAAGGTGCTGTCGGAATATCTAGGCTTGTACCAATATCAGTACCAATTGCTTCTTGGAATTTGATAACTTCCTCATTGGTAATATCTATATCTCCATAAACTGATAACTGGAAAGAACCCGAATCCGTTTCGATTGTGCCTGGAAAATCAATTAAATCATGAACTCCATCTTTCAAAGCTTTTTCTTTAAGTTTATCATTTTTATAAATAATATAAGAATTTGTGATAACTATCTCAGCACCAAACTTCTTAACATCTAATGTTTGTTTACCTGGATGGACAACAGGTATAAGATTAGGCGTAGTTACATTTCCATGAGGAGTTTTAAATGTTCCAATACGTGCCATCGCATCTTTATATTTAATCTCAAAATCCAATATATCAACATCCTAAATTAATTTATTCATATATATTTATATCAAAACTAATTCTAATAATTTATTAAAAAATAGATTTCGAAAAAATTAAAGGTATCATAAATCCTTAAAAAGAAGGTAAAGTTTTATGGAAAAACGAATTTGAAAGGGGGATTAAGCAGTTAACAATTCACAAATTTTATCAGCAATTTTAAACATCGCATAATCATTATAATGGAAACCATCCACAGCAATCAAAGACTTATCCTCATCTTCAAACAATTTTTTCTGATTTAAAAGAAGAGTATTCTCTTTACGTTTGATTGCATTATTGTAAGTATTAATAATTACTTCATCATAATCTTCGTATTTCTTTTCATTATTAAAACAAGCAGTTGTCATAATAATAATTTTTTTATCAGGATGTGCTTCTCTAATCTTTTTATAAAAATTTTCATGATATTTTTTAAGATCATCAACATCCCTGGCATCTCTAGAATAATCAATGATTATACTACTGCAATCGATTTGTCCAATTAAATCAGCAACAGACATTAATCCTTTACAACAGTGTGCAGCAGATAAATTAATAATGTCATTATCTAATTTTCGGCTTACTATGTTGGGAAAACTGTTCCCACTTTTTGTTGCAGAAGCTCCTTGAGTAATTCCGTTTCCGTGGAAAACAATTGGTAAACTTTTTTCTTTTCTGTAAGGGAATGTTGCAATTCTGGAACCATTTTCAATACCGATGTACATTTTTTCTATTGTATCATAATTAGGTAAAAAAATACAGACTGAACTGTTTTTTGGTAACCATATTTGTTCAGCAAAAATATTCTTTCTAGATTGTGGGGCAATCAAATTATTATGGACATAATTTCCATCTTTATCAATAATATATACATCAAAACCTGATGAATTCCAAAGAATCATTTCTTTATAAGTAGATGCTCGTTTTAACTGTACTTTGAAGACAAGTCTTTTTGAAGTGGTTTTAAATCGTATTCTACATCCACAGGAAGACGTTTTATGGTATTGCATGTAATAAAGTGCGGAACCACCAAATTTTCGAATATCTTTCTCAACTTCTGGGGGATACTTGCAAAAATCTGTTGTATTAGAGTTAGAAGTATTTCCGTAGACTAATGAAGGGTTCTTAAATATATCTAAATACTGTATGTTTGATTCATTAATCTTTTTTAAATGTTGCTTTATAGATTTTAAATATTCCATATTGTTAATCCCCTAATACATTCCTCTATTTCTTTAGAAATTATTATATTCCCTATATCATTTATAAACCAATTGTTAAATGTACACATATCTTTAAATTCATCATCATATATGAATGACAAATCAAGAATTTTCATGTTTTCATCTTCTTCATATTTGCTAATAATGTTGTTTGCAATTAATTTTTTGAAAGATTTAACTTCTGGAATAGCATACCATCCAATTAAATATTTACAACGTTTTTTTAATATTTTAATTATCTTTGGAAGAGTGTCTTCAATAACAGACTCATTTTGCCCATAATAATCTAATTCAAGGATAATCACATCTGCAATAGCAGATTTACCTTCTTGATAAAAATTCAGAACATATTCCAAGTAATTTTTAGAAGAACTAGTAATATGATAAACATATGCATCCAAATTTCTTTCTAAAATGTTTGAAAACATATTATTCACACTGGTACAACCGACCCCATGAGAAATTGGTCCACCAGCAACAATAATATTATTTTCAGGAATTTCCTTAATAATTGACGCATAGTTTTCATCAGATATTTCAACTTCTAACTTGGATAATGTACTTAATGCAGGAGCATAAATCATTATTTCATAAATTTTATCATCATCTACATAATCTGACATATTTATACAAACAGGTGAATCATAGGCAAAAGCATTAATATTAAGCCATTGAGAATCATTTTGTAATCTATACATTACATAAATACCAATTCGGGTACTGACACCAATATACGGATGATAACCTGTTGTTGGATTCTTAGTTTCATATGTTATTTCAAACTGTTGAGCATTACTCTCAAAGAAGTAGGACATACTATCTTCATGAAATCTCGGATTATCGTTTTCATCTACAAATTTTAAAATAATAATATTGTCCCCCTTTTTAATCTAACTAATAATCTTTATATCTTTGATGTAATAAAAAACTTTTTATCTTTTCAATATTTCTATTCTTTTTACTTAAAAAACAAAGTTTTGAGTATTATTTTAGAATATTAAATCTTTAATGTTGTAATTCTTATTTTGTTATTTAGGAATATTAAATAACTATATTTTTAATGTCAAACAAAGATAAATATAATTAGTACATAAATCTTACTTTCAAAATAATTATAAAAAACTAATAGTTTCAGATTACAAGAGACAGTATTTAATAATCTTTGGCAAAAAAATATACAGTAATTTTTTTTTTACAATATTAAATAATATCGTGGGGATTTATATTGTTAGAGAATATAGACTATGATGATAAAATAAAAATGTTAACTGAATTCGAAAAACAGCTAGATGAATTATTCCAAATTTACTCACAAAATCTAGATTTAAATAAATTAATATATGATTTAAACATTTTAAAATATACCTGGAGTTTATGCAGGATTGATTTAAAAAATTATGGAACCAAATCAAATTCAATAATCTTTAATGATGAAAAAAAATTAAATATTAAGAAACCTGTTTGGTTTTCTGATGAAACAGGAATAGGATACACATTTTCAACAGCCAAAAAAACATTAAATCTCTCATTCAAAACAACTGAAAAAGGTCAATTAAAAATATTTTTAAGAGGAATATTTAGAAAAATTAATAATGTAGTCCCTGTATATATAAATGTCACAAGCCTTAAATTAAACAATCAAACAATTTTTGAAGAAAACAAATTATTATGGCATGATAAACCATACGTATATGAAAAAGACTGTGATAAAAATGAAAAATTCACACTTCAAATCAAATTTAAAACAATATTTGATTATTTCCCCCAAATAAATTTCAAAAAAGTAAAAAATGAAAAAGATATTTCTAATGTAAAAAAAATGCTTAACATGCTAAAAGACTTTTTTGCTTGTGAAAAAGTATTCAATAAAAAAGTAAAAACAGAAAACCAAACATTATTATTATACAAATTTTATAAAGAAAACAATTTAATTACTCCAGCAAATAAAAAGTTTTTATCATCTTATGGTAGCTTTTTAAACTTCTATATGAATCATACCAACAACAAATTAAATTCACAGATGGATTTACTTGGTCAAAGATTTACAAAATATGAAAAGGATCATATTGACTATGTGGAATCTGAAAACTTTTTATTTAACACCATACTGGTTGATTACAAATTAGAGCCGGCAAGATTACTTAGTAACTTACAAAACTTATGTAAACAGTTGTTAATTTTTGTGAATAACATATGTCAAAAACACGGACTGGAATGGTGGCTAGATTATGGAACTCTTCTAGGTGCAATACGTCATGAAAACTTTATTCCATGGGATGATGATTTAGATATTGGTATGATGAGAAAAGATTATCATAAATTTATAGAGGTAATATATGATGAAATTGTAGAACATGACCTGGAATTGTTTCTGGAAGTAGCTTATCGTTATAGAAAATATGGAGATGAACAGATTAACTCATTTCTTCAATTATTTATCAAAGACATGAAAAATGATAATATGGATATTATGGCTGGACTTGATGTCTTTCCTTATGATTATATGAAAGAATTTAATCAAAAAACATTGGGAAAACAGTATACTCATTCAAGAAATGTATTTTACAAAAATTTAACAAAAGGTTCAGAAACATCCGAACCATATATGGGACTGGAATATTCTCAAGTTATAGATGACTATTATTCAGGTTTAAATTTATCATATGAACAAGAAAAATACATACTTCCTGGAGTGGAAGGATCATTTGGATACAATGGATCAAATCTTTATGAATTAACACATTTTGATGCTGATGAAATATTCCCATTATCAACATCATATTTTGGTGAAGAAATGTTTCCAGTACCTAATAATTCAGACAGTTACCTTACTAAAATCTATGGTGATTATGTTAAAGTCCCAAAATTGATTCATACTCATGGTAGAACAGATGATTTTAGAAGAATTCCAAACATCAATGAGAAGTTTGAAGAATATATAAAAATATTTAAAGAAGTTAATGAAAGTTTTTAAATTAAATTGTAAAATGTTTATTATTATTTCGAGGGAATAATATGGTTGGAATTTCAGTAATAATGCCCGTATATAATGTTTCAAGTTATTTAGATACTTCAATACGAAGTATTATGGAGCAAACATTCAAAGATATTGAAATAATCTGTGTAAATGATGGTTCAACAGATGACTCATTGGATGTACTGCTTGAAATACAGGAATCCTACGATAACATACTAATTATCAATCAGGAAAATTCAGGTCCTGGTATTGCAAGAGATACAGGGATTGAATATGCAGAAGGAGAATATATTGCATTTCTTGATTCTGATGATATATTTCTTGATACTTTCGCATTGGAAAAAATGTATGAAACAGCAAAGCAATACGATGCCAACATGGTTAGTGCTAATTTAAAATGGATTAATCCTGACTATTCTATAAATGATTATTATGATTTTATTAACACAAAATTTACTTACTTTTACCGGGAAGATATCATAAGCCCGGAAAAATACGGTATTCCGTTTGCATTTTATAAAAACGTATACAAGCGAAGTTTTTTACTGGAACATAACATTACTTTTCCAGATATCATAGCAGGTGAAGATCCCATATTTATGGCAAATGTTTTGGTAAATCTTAAAGAATTTCCAACAATTCCAATTGACTTATATGGATATAATCATTCTATTGGTGGTGGAGTAAACGAGAAAATCAACACATATGATAGAAAATACGACTATATAAAACACTTTAAAGATTCATTTGACATTTTAAAAAATAATGAAAAAATTGCAATTTATTCAGTCTATAAGATTGAATTTATTAATTACTTAATATATTCCAATAATATGCAGGATAAAGAAATTCGTGAAATAATTCGTGAAATATTCGGAGATTTCGAAGATTATTTCAATCCTGATGAATATGGATACTTCATAATGGATTATATTATAAATAATAAAGTGGATGAAACTGATTTATCTGAAGAGTATTCTAAAATTAAAAAATCTTTCTTTGAGGAATCATGTTTTGAAAACAATTTTATTGATACATCAATATTAAGAGATTATATTAATATTAAATCAAAAAGGTATGCATCAGATAATTTCAGTTACGACAAAATCTCATACAATGAATTAAACAACATCAAATCTTTCATACTTGAAAATCATGAAGTATACGAAGATGATGTAAAAAGTATGAATATTTCATTAACATCCGACATATATGATAAAAATGCTGAATATTTAAGAAAATTCACTGAAAGCAGAATAGATATAAAAAATAATGGAAAAGAGGATAATCGCATCGTTTTAATGGATTGTGATGATGATTTATGTCATATATTTGAGCCTAAATGGTTGCAAAACGAAGAAGGTATTGGAACGATTTTAAACAGTGTAAAAGGTAAAATTAACTTTTCATTCAGATGTATTGGTGATGGAGAAGTTGAAATAAGCTTCAAAGGTATAGATTACCGTGATAAAGAAGATAACAGAGTTCCAATTTACATTGATTTTAAAAAGATAAGTATTGATGGAAAAGTAATTGTAAATGATAGTAGAGTAGTATGGCATGATAATCCAGTTGTCTACAACAAGGAAGTTTCCGATGGTCAAGTTATCCGAATTTCTGCCGAATGGTTACCACTTAATGAAGACAGTTATCTGGTAACGGTTTCACAAGAGGACGAATTATTACAGGCTCTTGCTAAATTTAAATTAGCAACAGGTAAAGATCTGATATATACTGATGAGGATATTAAACAAATATCTCCTACCGGTGGATTAAATGATTCAGTTGATAGGGAAACATTAATTAATTTATTAAACGAATTTTCAACATTAAATGATGAGAATGAACATTTGAAAGAATTAAAAAATAGTTTACTAAACTCTAATTCCTGGAAATTAACAAAACCGCTGCGTATACTAAAACATTTTGGAAAATAATTATTAAATGGTGATATGATGGTTAAAATATCTACAATTATTTATGTACATAATTCAGAAAGTTTCTTAGCAGAATCATTAGAAAGCCTTTTAAATCAATCATTCAAAGATTTTGAAATAATAATTATTGAAGACTCAGGAAATGAAAATATAAATTCATTAATAAATAAATATTCTGAAAAATTAAAAATTTCAATACTCTCAACAGAAAAAGTGGGACTTAATAAATCAGTAAATCAGGCAATAAAACAGGCACAGGGAAAATATATTCATATAATGAGCCCGGCAACAATTCTTGAAGAAAATGCATATGAATTATTATTTGAAAAATCCGAAAAAAGCAATGCCGACTTAATAATATCTGATTCAAACTACATAGCAAACAATGATGAAAAAATAGTTAAATATGATAAATTCATTCAAACACTTGAGGATGAAAAGGAAGTATTTGACATTAAAAATATCAAAAAATTTTTTAAAATTGATCGTTCATTGGATAATAAATTATTTAACAGTAATTTCCTCAATGAAAAAAATATAATTTTTTCCAATGAAATAAAAAATGATCATCGATTATTTTTCTACGAATCATTATTGTCTGCCAAGAAAATTACCAACTTAAAGGAATCTGTAATCACACATAAAGATTATGTAAGTAATATCAGCAATCGAAATGATTCAAATCTACTTGATTTTATTGCAATAGCTAATCAAATCATTACACTTTTTGAGAGAAATAATCTATTGTAAAGTGTTAAACAGGAGATATATGAACATAAAATGAATTTTATCATTTACGGATACAATAAAATAAGAGAAGAATATAAAGAAGCATACTTCAATAACTTACGAGAGGATTTCATAGACATACTCGGGAATAAGAAACTATGTGATGAATTTATTGAAAACATTTCAGATTATAATCATAAAATATTTGAACAGGTAATCATTTCAGAAAATTTCTATGAATTTAAATTATTAAGAAATACGCTGGATGAAATGAGAGAATTTAACAATATACTTGATGAAAGACAATATTTAAAAAGTGTTGTTCAAAAAAGTGAGAAAATATAACATCAAACTATCTAATATTAAATAATGGAGAAAAATAACATGGATTCAACACCAATCATATCAGTAATCATGCCCTCATTAAATGTTGGAGATTACATGGAAGAATGTCTTACAAGCGTTATAAATCAATCACTTAAAAACATAGAAATAATCTGTGTCGATGCAGGATCAACTGACAATACACTAGAAATAATAAAAAAACATCAAAGAATCGATAATAGAATAAAACTCATTAATTCTGAAAGGAAAAGTTATGGACATCAGGTTAACATAGGATTAAAAGAATCATCAGGATTATACATCAGCATAGTTGAAACTGATGATTACATTGATGAAAACATGCTGGAACGATTATATTCCTACTCAAGAAATGATAAGATTGATATTATCAAAGGAAATTTCTTCTATTTAAATGATTATGATGAAAAAAACGTGGAACTGGTTGAAGAGGACTCCAAAAAAGAACTGATTTGTGAGAAAGCATTCACACTTAACGAACAGTCACTTTTTGTAACAGGACACCCCTCAATTTGGGCTGGAATATACAGAAGAGAATTTCTAGAAAAAAACAACATAAGATTCAAAGAAGAACCAAAGGGAGGTTGGGTTGATAATCCATTTTTCTTTGAAACAGCAATCAGAGCAGAATCAATAATTTATATAGATGAAGCATTATACTATTATAGAATTACAAACCCTGACTCTTCTACAAACGATATCGGCGATGATACACTGCCAATGAAAAGAATCTTAGACATATTCGAAGTAATTGAAGAAAACAAAGTAGAAGATAGAAACGTGATACTTGAGTTTTATGTAAGATTATTCCGTTACATTGAACTAATTCTTGAATACAATGAAAATGACATAAATAATTTAAGCTATGAAACCTGCGAATACATACAAAAAGCCTTGAAAAAGGTTGATGAAAAGATAGTTAAAGAAGATTTAATTAGAAACTTCAGAATATTGTACTACAAGTTCACATCTCCATTAATATTATTACGATTTAATATGGGTGATAACAAATGATTTTTTTTGAGTTAATAGGTGGTTTGGGAAATCAATTATTTGAATATGCATTCGCTCGATCATTAGCACATGATTTTGATGAAAAACTATACCTTGACATTTCCAGATATAATTTCAGGATGAACATAGTTCATAACATTTATGGACTGCACGCATACAATATCAGGGCAATAGT
>CAZUHM010000032.1:0-17662 GCA_964620575.1 uncultured Methanobacteriaceae archaeon
AAGTGAAGTAGCACAAAATAAACTGAAAAATGTCAATTGATATTTTTCAATATCCCCCTTTTTAATGATTTAATATATTTTTTCATGAATTGTTAACGGGTCTACGGTTATAGTCCTATTTTAAAAATGTCATCTACTTTGTCCATACCCCATTTAACTTTACTCCATGGACAAACTCTCTTAAAACACATCCAAGCGATTACTAAGAGTACTTTCTTCCAACCAATTGTCAGTAACTTAAGAATTTTTTTTATTTTAAGAAAGACTAAACCTAACTCTTTTGCGATATTAATTATGAATCCCATTTTTATTCCCTTCCCTAAACGTAGAATAATTATTATATTTATTTAGTATTTCAATTGATTTTTATTCTTTTCAAATATTTTAATTACCTAAATTATTAATACATTTTTTCTAATATTAGTTTATCTTAAAAGTATTTAAACTTATACTTTTTAAAATATCATGATAAATTTTCAGAAAAAGAAATTAAAAATAAATGGGGATGAAAAGGAGGGGATAGCTGTACATAAGCGTTATTTAAGCTACGTTATTTTCATACAAGTAGAATCTTATTAATCTCTACTAAACAAATCTCTTGTATATACTTTATCTACAACATCGCCCAGAACATCTGAGTCAAAACGATTTGCAATAATTATGTCACTTTCACTTTTGAAACGGTTAATATCATTAACAACTTCGGATCTGAAGAATTCACTTCCATCCTCCAATGTTGGTTCATAAACAATTACAGGAATTCCTTTTGCCTTTATACGTTTCATGACACCTTGTATAGCTGATGCGCGGAAGTTGTCACTGTTACTTTTCATGGTAAGTCTATAAACTCCGACCGTGTTAGGATTCTTTGAAATAATCTTGTCGGCAATGAAATCTTTACGTACAGAATTGGAGTGTACAACTGCTTCTATCATGGTCTGTGGAACATCCTTATAATTTGCCAGTAACTGTTTTGTATCTTTAGGTAAACAGTATCCTCCATATCCGAATGACGGGTTATTGTAGTGTCCACCAATACGAGGATCCATACATACCCCATCAATAATCATCTGGGTATCAAGACCTTTGGTCTGTGCATATGTATCAAGTTCGTTAAAGTAGCTAACTCTAACAGCAAGGAAAGTGTTGGCAAAAAGTTTAATGGCTTCAGCTTCTGTTAAATTTGCTAATAACACTGGAATGTCTTGTTCTGGGGAATTATTTCTTTTTTCCTCTTCTCGTGCACCTTCTAAAAGAAGATTTGCAAACATTTGTCCTTCTTCTTTCTGATTATCATCACATCCTACAACTATACGGCTTGGATGAAGATTATCATAAAGTGCTTTTGATTCACGAAGGAATTCTGGACTGAATATGATATTGTTTATTCCATATTTTTCACGTATATGCTTTGTATATCCAACAGGTATGGTTGACTTGATTACCATTAGAACATCAGGATTAACTTTAAGAGTCCATTCTATAGCATCTTCAACAGCTGATGTATCAAAGAAATTATCAACATCATCATAATTTGTTGGTGTGGCTATAATAACTAGTTCAGCGTTCTTGTAAGCAGATTCCTTATCTGTGGTTGTGTGAAGATTCAATTTTCTTTGTCCTTCACGAGCTTCTTCAAAGAATCTTTCTATTTCATCGTCTTGTATAGGACTGAAAAATTGATTTAGTTTATCTGCTTTTGATTCGGTTGTTGTAATTGCTGTTACGTCATGTTTTTGAGCTAGTAGCACAGCAAGTGAAAGACCTACATATCCTACACCTGCTACTGTAATTTTCATATTATTTTTTCTCCAATTATATTAAATGTTTATTTATTAATCTTTTATTTGTCTTATATCATATTAAATGTTACGATAAACATTCTTCTGAATTAATTTTGGAAGTTTAAAAAGTATATTTTTTATTTTTATTTTTATTTAGTTTTCATTTACAAAATAAAAAAATTAACAGTTATTTTTTCAATAAAAAAAATTATAATGAGAGGGTTGGGAGGATAAGATAATTTAATATGTGTACTATTTTGAACTGAAGTTAATGGAAACGATAGAATTATTGTCGGATGATTCTATATTTCCATCAATTTGCTTTACTAACTGGTCAAATAGAAGATTTCTAAAATCAGATTCTTTTAATGATTCTTTGAAACCAGAACCGTTATCTGAATAAATTAACGAACATTCTTCTCCATTTTTCTCAAGATTAAAATTTATTTTCTTTTCATCATTCTCTTTGAATGAAAAGTCAAGGGATAAATTTATCATTTCATTAATCAGGAACATGAAGTGAAATACTTTTTTAGAACGTATGTAAAAATCATTTTCTATCTCATATGAAAAGCCTATATTAAATTCAGAATAATATTCATTTAGGATTCTCATAAATTCTTCACAAAATTCATTAATGCTGATAAAATTTTCTTCATGCTCTGTATTGTACATTATATTCTGTATTGCAGATATTGATGCAACTGTAACACAGGATGAGTTGATAATTTCATCCTTGTCTATTCCAAATCTTCTTTGTAATTTGATAAATGCCAGTAATGCTTGTAAATCATTATTTATTCTATGATTATAATCTTTTAATAATAATTTTTTCTCTTCATGATTTAAATTCGATTCATTATCTCCCATTTTAAACACCAAAATTAAATATTCCATTCGATACTTTGATTATTTAATATTCTATTGTATGTGGAGATGTACCAGTTGTATTTGGTATTTTCCATATTTGCCATCATGTCTTCTACACGATCATCAATTTCTTTAGTATAACTTGCATTGTTATAGTCAGTTGTTGTAAAGTAATGAATTTCTATACAATAATTTCTGTCCTGTTTGGTAAAAACGTATACTACGCCCATATGGTCATAGTTTGTTTCTGTATCTCTAGCGGGGTTTGTGTAATATTCTCTTGATACATTTTTACCTCCCATTTGGATTACTTCACTTTTTACGGGTACATATCCTCCTACTTCCATTGATTGTAATCTTGACCTGGATTGTGGACCGATATGATCTTCAGGCCAATCATCCCATGCATCAAAGATTACATAAGCATTGGTCATAGCATTTCCACTTTTTCCAGTCATGTTCAATTCGTCTGTTGTATTCCAATGGTCAGGTACTACATATATGGAATCATCGAACTGCAGAGTTTTGTCTGTTTGAAAACTCAAATAACTATTAATCGTACCTAAATTAAGTATTAGTGTAAATAAGACTATTAATATGAGTATATAGGCAATTTTTTCTTTCCTTAGCATATATTTCACCTTTAATTATTCATCCTCTTCACTACCTATTGGAATTTCCTCTTCAACAATTTCAGCATCCTCATCATCACCGGTATGTACGGTTTTAGCCCATGTTCTTTCTTTTCTGGTAAACATAAGGTATGAAGTTAGGAAGAATAATGGAATCAAGTGGAAACAGTAGAGCCAATAACCGAAAACACCATAAACTAATTTGGGAAGAGTAACGTGGTCACGTGTTAAAGTGATTACTGCTCCAGGGAAGAAACCAAATGCTGAAAGAATTCCAATAGCTAATGGTGCATCCATCCTCATTATTGTAACATCACCAAATACGAACCATCCGATAAGGTTAACTGCAAACACAATAAAACCGAAGAATACCAGCATGTTTAGACCGTAAAATGCTACGTGTTCTAAAACACCAAACATTCTGAAGACGGGCATTGGTGATCTGATAATTTTTGTTCCATATATAAACAATGTTTCAAAGTTTCCGATAGACCAACGGGACCTTTGACGGAACAGTTGTTTCCATGTTGGAACTGCTTCCTGGTAAACCCAGGTTTCACCACAGTAACGAATTGCACTACCTTCAATCATTAACTTAACACTTAAGTTTAAGTCTTCGGTAATTGCAAAACCGTCCCATCCTCCACCTTCATAAATTGCCTCTTTCTTAACGAGCTGTCCATTTCCACCTAAAAATCCGGCTTTACCCAGTATGTCTTTTGCACGCACAATATTTCCAAAACCTGCCAGTTCTACGTGTTGCATGTAGGTCAGCCAATTGTCATCCTTGTTATACATTTTAATACGTGATTGAACACCTTGAACTTCTGGATCGTTTAGGTATGGTACGATTTTTGTTAGAAAATCAGGATCTACTCTTGCATCTGCATCAAAAACTGCAATTACGTCTCCCTTGGAAATTTCAAGAGCATCATTTAATACAAATCCTTTTCCTTTACCTGAACGTGGTGGAACACGGGTAATAATTCTTAAATGAGGGAATTTATCTTTTAATTTAGCTAATTCTTCACCAGTTCTGTCTTCTGAACCATCATTACATACAATAAGTTCAAAATTTACTTCCCCATTATAGTAATATTCCATTGATGCTATACTTGATGCAGTTTCTGCAATGGTATGTTCTTCATTATGGGCTGGTACTATACATGTTACAAAAGGTGGAACTTCCCATTCTTCAACTGGGTCCTGTTTCTTAAGACTAACCACTGCTAAAAATACCATTATAGCAGAAGGTATGAATAAAACCCATTGTAGCCAAGTAACATTTCGCTGTATAAGGCTTTCAAAAATTAAAGCCATGGATGCAATAAATATGAGAGCTATATCTGTTTTTTCAATTATTAGCTCACTATTTTTCTCAGAAACTTTGTTTTCTGTTTTGATGATTGTTTTAACATCTTCTTCATGTTTTCTAAGAACAGTACCTATTGTTAATTCTAGATCTTTGATTGAGTATGGTTTGGATAAATAACCGTAAGGTACAGTTTTTAATGCTTCAAAAGCGGTATAATCATCTGTGTTTGCAGTTAAATAGATTATTGGAATTCCTAATTCACCTATTTCTTCAGATGCCTCTATTCCTGTCTTATCTCCTTTTAGATTAATATCCATCAGTACAATATCTGGATACAGTTCCTTGGATTTTTCAATTGCTTCAGTTGCATTGTCAATAGTATCTAGAACTTCATAACCTAAATCTTCTAAATCGAGTTTAAGGTTTAATGCGGTAATAGCTTCGTCTTCAACAACGATGATTTTTTCTTTTGATTCTGCATCTTTTGATTCGTAATGGTTTCTTGCATTGTTGGATAATTTATATTCATCTTTGGCTTTTTGCTGTAAATCATTGTATTCTAAATAATTTTGATAATCTACATCATTGTTGGATTCGATGGATTTGTTTTCAGAATCATCATTTTCTGATTTATCAGTTTCTTCCTTTTTATTCTCTTTAGCTATTCCTCTAGCTTCGTTAACTTTTTCAGATTCTACTGATTGACGATTGATAGCTAAAGCAACATTTTTAGATAAACTGTTGATATTGTATGGTTTTGTAATGAATGCTGATGCTGGAGATTTAGTTAATGTTTCATTAAAGGTTATTTCATCAGAGTTTGCAGTTAGATAAACTACTGCCAGGTCTAATGCTAAAATCTTTTCGGCTGCTTGAATACCTGTCTTCTCCCCTTTCAGATTTATGTCCATTATTGTTAAATCTGGACGATATTCAACAGCATGGTAGATTGCTTCATCAGCCGTATCTACAATATCAATTACTTCATAACCTAATTCTTCTAAATCGAGTTTAAGGTTTAATGCAGTAATTGCTTCGTCTTCAACTATTAAAATAGTTTTTGAAGTTTTCTCGTTATCATCACCAGTAATATTTTCCCCCTCCTTAAAAAGTGTTTACCTGTTTGCCTATCATTATAATTAATTAGAAATAAATTTCAATTTGAAAATTTATTGTTTTCCTTCAGTAATATCAAAATATTATTTTGCTTTAGAATTACTATTTTTTCTAATTAAAAATAGGTTAATGTTTAATCATAATTTCGTTATACAGATTTTTGTTTAATCAAGATATGAATGCTGTCAAGATTAAACTATGTTAAACAATAGCATAGACTTATTTATATTGAACAAGTTATTTATATTATTGTCAATGTAACCGGAGGAGTTTAATTTATTTTTTGTAGTATTTTATTATTTTTCATTCTTGTTTTAATTTTTTTAAAGTATTCTTTGGAATATCAAATAAATTTCTTTATGATAAATTTTATACTAGTTATGTACTATAGTAATTATTAAATTAACAACATTTCATTAAGTTATTATCAAGGAGTGTAACTAGTATGGCAATAAGGGATTTGTTTAAACCAAAATATCAGAATAGTAATCCAGAAATCAGAGCCAAAGCAGTAAAAGAATTAAATGATTCCGAGTTATTGATGAACATAGCATTAAATGATGAAAGCATTACGGTTTGTGTTAATGCAGTTAGAAATCCTAACTTAATGGATCACAGAATCCTATCCACAATTTATGAAAATTCAAAATATAGGGCAGTTCAGGATGAAGCATACCAAAAGTTAACAAATATTATAGGAAACACTTCAAATCAAGATTTACTTGTTGACATAGCCAAAAACAATCCAAAATATCTTTTCAGAAACAAGGCTGTTGTAAAATTACTTCTGAAATGACATTAGCTGAAATAGCATTTAATGATAGTGATGATAGAGTACGTCGAAGTGCAATTGATAATAGTAATTTGACCAGTCAAGAAGTATTCGTTAAAGTAGCGGAAATTGATGATTCTGAATATGTTCGTAGGGAAGCACTTAACAGAATATTCGACTTTGAAAAGAAAGCAAAGTTAATTAAAAATGATGATAGTTCATATATTCGTAAGCAATTTATAGGCCAATGTCTTAGAGAGGATATTTTAGAAGATTTTGCACAAAATGATAATGATAGGGAAGTTCAAAAAGAGGCATTATATAAACTAAAGGAAATACGTGTAGATAACTTAATAGAAAATAGTAAAAACATTTACAATAATGATTTAAAAGAGTTTGAAAAGTTAAATATTACTACAGATAATATATATGACCTTGGAGATTATGAGGTATTGATAATTTTAACTGATGGAACTAATATTACAAGTTGGAGTGATATTAATGAAACTCACAACATTAAATATATTAGTGAAAACTATGCTAATTCAAAAGGTATTATCAAGGGAAAATATAAATACGTAAAGTCAATTGTGGGTTATGAAGACTATCAGGATCCTGCAACAGACTACTGGAAACAAGATCCAATAATATTCCTATGAATATGATCAGTTGAATGCAGTAGTTATAAATGGAATTTCAGATTCTATTACTGACTTAAGCATGATGTTTGCACATTCGCATGTTAAAACAATTTCATTTAATGACTGTGACACCAGCAATGTAAAAAATATTAATGGAATATTCTATGATTGTTTTTATCTTGAATATCTTTATGGATTGGAAACTTGGAATCCAAGTAATATGGGATATATTTACTATTTATTTGATGGATGTAAAATTAATAAAAAACATTATCCTAAATGGTATGACTATTATAATATACCTGAAGTGGAGGATATTGAAGATAAACAACTTCTAGAAAAAATAGCAAAAAATGATCTAAATTCTTATAAAAGAAGTAATGCAGTAGAAAAGATTGTTGATGAAGAGGTTCTTATAGATTTATTCAGTCACGAAGAAGATTCAAGTATACGTTTGATAATAGTTGATAAAATTTATGATGAAGAATTATTAATGCAAATTGTAGGAAATGAAACAGATAATAATGTTAGAAAGAAATGTTTTGAAAAGATGAATCCTGAAAAAATATCTGAAAATATTGATTATCTTCTTGATATTGCAAAATATGGTGATTATCCGGAGAATATAAAGGCAACACTTAAAATAAATGATGAAGAAGCATTAATAGATGTAGCATTACATGCAGAAGAGTCTAATGGTGTTAAAATAGCTGCAATAGAAAAAATCTATAATCAGGATGTTCTAGAAGAAATATTAAAAAACAAGAATGAAAATAGGGATGTACGAATTGCCGCTGTAAAACATGTTCAGAATGAAGAAGCACTATTTGATATTGCAAAGGACATTTATGATACTTGGTATGTTAGAATAGAATGTGTAAAAAGAATAAATAATCAGAATGTATTAAATTCAATTGCAGAAACTAATTTAAACTATAATTATGATAGACGAACACTAGAAAATGATGATAGTGTTAGAGTATATGCAGTAGAAAAAGTTGAAAGTTGTGATGTGTTAAAAAGGATAATAAACAGCAGAACAAGAGATAAAATTAAAAAATCAGCATTAGAAAATCCAAACCTTGATGATGTAGACTTTTTAATTAAAATTGCAAAATCAACGAATGATTATAGTGCAAGCGCTGTGAAAAATCCTAATCTTAAAGATGATAATGCACTTGTTGATATAGTTGAAAATAGTATTAAAAAGTGGACAAGATATAATGCACTCTCTAAAATAGAAGATCAGGGAGTATTGATGAATTTTTTAAAATCAAAGGATGTAGATATACAATCTAGAGTAATATCAAAAATAGATGATGTGAATACATTAGAACAAAATGCAATGTTTAATCAGAGTTCGGAAGTAAGATTTAATGCAATAGCAAATCCTAAATTCACAAATCAGGAATTACTAATACATATTGCAAAAAATAATCATGAGGATACTATTAGAAAACTTGCAGTAAGTAAAATTACTGACAGTGATGTTTTACTTGAAATATACAGAAATAGTAATGACGATATTAAAGAAGAAATAATTAAAAATCCACATTTTACAGATGAATCAATTTTAATCGATTATGCAACTGCTGCTGATTTTTATGGTACTCGTCGAAATGCTGTTAAAAATCCAAACCTAAAAAATCAAAAAGTATTATTGGAAATTCTTTTAAACGAAAAGGATTTCACTGTTCGTGAAGAGGCAATTAAGAAAATAACTGATTATGATGTATTATTGAAGGTTTTAAAAGAAGAAAAAAGTCAATTTGTTAGACAAGAAGCAGTTGAATTGTTAAATAAGGATGATTTAATTTATTTGGTTGAAAATGATATTAATGAAGATGTCCGACAAAAAGCTAGAGAAAAACTTGAAACAATGTAATAAGACAGTTTAATAGAACCATTTTTTTATTTTCATACTTTTTTTTGTTTTATTATTATTTCATTTTTTTATTATGGTTATTTAACAATTAATAATATCTTATGTCATATTTTGAAGTATTATTAATTTTTTATCTATATTTTCTCAACATATATAGATTGATAATCTTCAATATGTCTTATAATTTGCAGTATTTTATCATTGAAGTTTATCATTCAAGAAGATAATATTTGAAAAATATATTTTAAATTTTATGATAAATTAAAGCTAATTATTAGTTGAAATCATGAAAACTATAAATATGGAATAGTATAATATATATTAGTATAAATTATAGGAGAAAGATATTTATGGCAGAATTACCAATTGCACCTGTCAAAAGAATTATTAAAAATGCTGGTGCTTCAAGAATTAGTGATGACGCAGCTGTAGAACTTGCAAATGCTATGGAAGTAACTGCAGAAGAAATCGCAGTTCAAGCTGTTAAACTAGCAAAACATGCTGGAAGAAAAACTGTTACTGCTGAAGATATTAAATTAGCATTATAGTTTTCTTTCTGTTGATTTAGTTGTATGTTATCACTATTAGTAACATACACTTTTATCAATTTTACTTATTTTTCTATTATTTCTTTTATTTATCTCATATCTATTCTAAATGTACTTATTCAACATATCTGCTTTTTTTTATAAAGAATTATTTATATATTCGTGTTATATTTAATTATTCGGTTATTAATGATAAAAAATAGAGGGAAAAGGGTTTGTGGTTAATTATTTTGTTCCATATATCCTGTCACCAGCATCTCCCAGCTCTGGGAGAATATAAGCATCATCATTTAATTGTCTGTCCACTGTGGCACTGAATATTTCAACTTTAGGATAATTATTCTTCAATATATTTTATGCCTTCAGGGGATGCAACAATACATAGTATTTTGATTTTCTTGACGCCATCACTTTCCAGACGTGCAATGGTAGAGGATATACTGCCACCTGTTGCAAGCATAGGATTAATAATCACCGCTTCACGAGTGTTAACATTTTCGGGCATATTTAGTAATATTCTTTTGGCTTGTCTATTTCATCGTTTCTGGCAATACCAATGTGTCCTACCTTGGCATTTGGAATAATGTTTATTATACGTCAGCATTCCCCTGCCTGCTCTGGGTATGGAACAGCACATGGTTGTCCTCATCCACTATACCTGTTCCCATTTTTTCCAACGGAGTTTCTAATGTAACATCTTCCAGTTTGGCATCGCGTGTTGCTTCATAGCAAAGAACTGTTGCAATTTCCGTAATCAGTTCACGAAATTCCTTTCTACATCTATTAACATCTCTTAGAATTGCTAGTAATGAGTATCATAGGATGATTCAGAACATTTTCATTCATTTTAATATTCTGTATAATTCTATTTTTCGTTTGCTTCAGGTATGCATAAGTTCAATATAACACCTACTATTGCAGCTTATGCACTTCCTGATATAGAAACTGACAAATCTCCATATATTATGCTTAATGTTGCTCCACCAAGATCTAGAACCAGCATTGTTGCACCGAAGATTGCACACAATCTTTGAAGTGATAATAATATCCATTCTGGTATGGGAGGTTTGTCACGAATCCCATAGATCATTTCTTTTTCTTCCATAATATCCGTAATTAATAATTTGACATTATAAACCATTATTAATAAATTGTTATTTAGGTTATCTAAGCAATAAAGAATTTTTCAAAAATAATCAGGAGAATATTTAATGTGAATATTATTTTTTGATGAAAAATAATAAGTGAAAATGATTTATTTCTTCATTGACAAAATATATTATCATGATAAAGAAGAGTCTTTATGAGGATTATGTTATTGATTTTAAAGAAAATTATTCAACGCCTGAAGAATCATACTATCTTATCTTCAACCAAAAACGTGAACTGTACTTGGGAGAAGATAAAAGTATTCTACTAGTTAAGGAAGAATATCTAAAAAATTTCAAGATAAACTTCAAGTTATACATAGGAAGATACAAAAACAAACCTTGTTTCACAGTAAATGTAGATGATACCGAGGATTTCTACAAACTTCAGGATGTTTATGAAATAAACAAAGACACATATCAAATAGCAACAAGAGCAGTACTGGTAAATGACTGGTATTTACTAAATCAGTACTGTGGAAGGTGTGGAGCAAAAACACAAATCAAAGATGGAAGCATGTCACTAAAATGTTCACAATGTGGTACAAGTTTTCACGGAAAAATACAACCTGCAGTAATAATTGCAATACACAGGGATGACAAACTGCTGATGGCAAGACACAGCTATAATACACGAGTGAAATATGCATTAATAGCAGGATTTGTTGAGATGGGAGAATCAATAGAAGAGGCAGTACATAGAGAAGTAAAAGAGGAAGTGGGAATAAACGTTAAAAACTTAGAGTACATGGGAAGTCAATCATGGCCATTTCCAAATTCTTTAATGTGTGCATATAAAGCCGAATACGAATCTGGTGAAATAAAAGTGGACGGGGATGAAATAGTTAAAGCCGAATGGTTTACCAAGGATGAAATAGAAATGCAGGGTTCTGATATAAGCATATACTCGCTATTATTGGATGATTTCATATCATCAAACAGTTAGGATGATGTGATAATATGGAAATAGGATTTTCAACTTTAGCGTTGTTCATGAAAGATGACAGGGATATTATCAGCATTGCACATAAGCATATCTTTGACATGATAGAAATACTGGCAGAAGATGTATTTTTTGAAAAAAATAATATTGATGCATATATGAATTCAGGATTAGACATGAGAATACATGCAGCAACAGTGGATATCAACATTGCCAGTTTGAACAAGGGAATAAGAAGAGAAAGCGTTAGACAAATGATAGCTTGCGGACAATATGCCGAAAGGATTGGAGCAAAAACAATAACAGTTCATCCGGGTAAGGTTGGCAGAAACGATTTGAGAATAAGAAAATATGCAATCGAAAAAGCAGTAGAAAGTATAGGTGAAATAATAGACAAGACAAATGTGGAAGTTTCGGTAGAAAACATGCCAAACAGAAAATCCTTCCTGGCAAGTCAGGTGGAAGAACTTGAATTAATTCAGGAAAATACTGGCTGTCATCTAACCATTGACACGGGACATGCAAACACGGCAGATAATCTTGAAGAAATGTTAAATCTAAAAAGTATTGCATATTGTCATATACATGATAATGATGGACAACATGATCAGCATATTAGTTTAGGTGAAGGAACTTTGGATTTAAACTTATTAAAAAAGATAGATTATGGGATAATAGAATTAAACAATTTTGAAAATGTGCTTAAATCTAAAGAAGTGATTGAAAAAATAATATAATCGGAAACAAATTTTTCATAATTTTAATGAAAATAATTATTGAAATCAATAGTATATGGAGTATCTTATTATGAGTTTTAGAACACGAAGAGTACTATATGGTTCACCATTATATGCCTTATTAGACTTTTTTCTTTTAAGGTACTTATTCTCATTGTTTGGTGGAATAAACGATTTAATAACAATATTAATTGTAGTGTGTCTATGGATAATACATGTAGTGCCGATGCTTTATGAAGAAAAGAAATCAACGCCATTAGGCAGATTTTTATCAACAATCGATGGTGTATGGACCTGGTTTGTAGTAATGTTGCTGATATATCTTATAATAATATTCCTTGTCAGCATTTTCATACAAATACCAATGGAAATATTGTCACTAATACTGCTGACAATACCAATAATAGGAATCTATGCATACTACAATGCTCATAAACTGGTAATTAAAGAAAAAGAACTATACTTTGAAAAATTAGGGGAAGAATACACTATCGCACATCTGTCTGATGTACATTTTGGTTCAGTCAGACACAGGAAGATAATAAGTGACATTACAGGTAAATTAAATGAATTATCAGATACGTGTGATTTAACAATTATTTCTGGTGACTTGGCAGATGGATCTTCTGTTGTTGAAGAAGATGACTTAATAGAATTCAAAAAAGTGAACATGCCTGTAATATTCACTTCCGGAAATCATGATTACTATCCGGGTATAAAAAATGTTCATGCAGCATGTCAAAAAGCGGGTTTAACCATACTGGAAAATACTGGTATGAAATACAAAAATCTAAACATTTATGGATTAAGCTACAGCTTCAGTGATATTGACATGCCATCAGCCGAAGAAGTAAGACAATTCATAGAGGATGACAAGGTCAATATCGTTAATTATCATATTCCTAACGGATGGGATGAACTGTCAGAATTGGGATTTGACCTTCAGCTATCTGGACATACACATGGAGGTCAATTTTATCCTGCAATATTCTTTGGAAACAGGATGTACGAAGGACATAACATGGGACTATTTAAAAAGACAATAAATGGACTGACATATTACTTGCATGTTACAACAGGTGTAGGTTCAATGGATATACCAATGAGGTGGGGAACTAACTCAGAAATTGTGGTATTGAAATTAAAACCTCTAAAAACAGAATAAAATAACTAATCAGCTAATGATAATCCCCCGATTTCTATTTTTTTCATTAAACTATTAACGGCGAATTTAATATGATGAATTTAATATCTAAAAACAAGATAATAAGATACTTGAGTGATGAAGATTTCAACTACACACATATAAAAGAACTCATTTACAAAGGGGGATTAAAAGCATACCAAATATGTGAAATGATAAGTTTTCTGGAATTAAACACTACGGATAATCTTAGAAATGCCTTTAAAAACTTTTATATTAAATTATATTTGGATTATCATGGACTGAAGGGTTATGAACATCTTGTTGACGATGAATATCGGGAATTGCCATTGTATCAAAAAGATTGTTCTGGTGGATACACAATAGATGACTGCCACTGGAGGAACTTGAAGAATATCTGAATATTGAAGAATATGAAAAATTCATTAACAGGCAATATCCTCAAAATTTTGATGAAGCAGTAAATGAAATAGTTAAAAGTTTGAATGATGAGGATAGAAAATGCATTAGGGAATTATCAGAATCACAATTTCTATTTAAAAGCTATTATACTCTTAGGTTAAATATCAAAAATGAATATTTGAATTCCAGAAAAAACATACTCCTTAAAGATTCACTTAAAGCGGAATATGGAATATATAAAGATTCAGATGAACTATCAGAGTTATTTATAAAAGCAATATGGAAAAAACTGAGATGAATTGTCATAATTTAATATTTTGTTCTCATTATTTGCATAT
The DNA here is from genome assembly GCA_964620575.1 of uncultured Methanobacteriaceae archaeon. GTDB lineage: Archaea > Methanobacteriota > Methanobacteria > Methanobacteriales > Methanobacteriaceae > Methanosphaera. Next base: position 14,297 of record CAZUHM010000032.1, read on the forward strand.
TATCTAAAGAAAATTAACCATATACGCATTGAAATTAAATAATTTTTCTATTCAATATCTTAAGAAAATACCATAATAGTTATTAAGTATAAATAGCTTATAGAACTTATATTATAATATAAAATAGGAGTTGTGATATTTATGGCAGAATTACCAATTGCACCAATTAAAAGAATAATTAAAAATTCCGGAGCAGCAAGAATTAGTGACGATGCTGCAGCAGAATTAGCAGTAGCTATGGAAGAATTTGGAGATGATGTAGCTATTCAAGCAGTTAAACTTGCAAAACATGCAGGAAGAAAAACTGTAACAGCTGACGATATAAAATTAGCATTACAATAAGTATATTAATCTAATTTTCTATGTATGCTTTTAACAGCATACATTGCTCTAAATTTTTTATAGATTACTCCCCCAGAATTAAACAACTTTTAAAAGAATATAATAGTTGGATAAAATATTTATCTAGTTTATTACATCCAATTTATTAATACTAAGACTTTTACTGGGAAATTCTTATTTTTTCTTGATTATCTTTAACATATTCCTCTTCGATATCTTTCTGTTCATCATTATTAGAATCTACGTCAAATATTTTGTCTGTAGAAATATCTTTTGCCTTTTCAAGCTCTTCTGAAACATTTTTGTTCTCTAATATTTCTGTTTCCTGATTAGTTACAACTTTATCCTTCTTATGAACGTTGCTTCTGTTTTTAAATAAGATTGCTACAACAATCAGTATTCCTATTGCTATTATGATTGTTCCATCAAATGTTATTGCATTGAAAGCCTGTGTTGGTAGAATAAATCCTGATATTATCATTTTATTCATCAACTCCCTGAATTCATTTTTTTTATATTTATATAGAAATTTCTTATTAAAACTAATTATTATTATCTTTTTTATACAGATATAATAATAATTAATATAATTTGTTAGGGTAATAATTATGAATAAGAATGATTTTTTCTCATTTGAAGATGATTATCAGGATTTTCCAATGTACAAGGATGGTACTTTTGATTCAAAGAACAATCTATTGACTGAAGGATTAATGATATTATTATTTGTCTTTTTAGCATTGGGTCCTGTCAGATTCAACAATGGAAATCAACAAATAATATTCTTTTTAGTTACATTAATTCCATTTTTAATGTTAACAAAATGTGATTTAAGTCCATACTTCAGGAAACTGTCCTTGAATGATGTCAGACTAATAATAGTGATGTATATTCTTGGTAAAGTCCTATATTTGATTACGTACTTCTTTTTAGGTTTAATAAACTTTCAAACAACAAGTTCAACAGTTACGGATTTAAGTGCATTCACGTTGTTCCTAAACATGTTTCAAATAATAGGTGAGGAATTTTTCAGAATATCCCTATTTTTATTGATCATGTACATGGTATATAAGTATACGAACAATCGAAAAACTTCAATCATCATATCAACAGTTATTACATTGTTGATTTTCGGAGTTTTACATATTAACACATATAATAATCTTATCCAAATTCTTTTATTCCAGGGTTTGGGTTCAATAGTTGAGTTGTTTGGTTATATTAAAACAAAGAACATACTGGTAGCAATTATTATTCACATATTAATAAACCTTAGTAACTGGGTATTTTTGTTGTAAAAACAGGTAAAAAAAAAGTTATTGTTGGGGATTAAATATCCAATACTCGTTTATTGGATTTTTCTTTTTCTTTTCTTGTAAAGTCAACATTTCCTTCTACTTGGAGTATCTGATAATTTGTCAGTCCAAGTTTTAATAAATCATCTAATGAATCAATGTATTGTCCATTATTTCTTAGTTTTATGATTTCTTCAGCTACACTCATATTTAATCCGGGTAGGCCTGATATTTCCTCTTTTGTAGCAGTATTTATTTTAATAATCTTATCATTTTTAGATATCTGATTTTCTTCTTTCTTATTATATTGTTGAATGTTCTTGATAGGATTAGTGTTGTCTTTATCTTTTTCTTCTAATTCTTTTAGGAATGTTTTTGCAATCATCAAGGATCTGATACTGGTTAGTATCCAAGCTATTATAATCAGATAAAGTACGGTATCATTGAATATTGCCAGGGTTAACAATATAAATGGAATCATATATATTATTCCTTCGTCTATCCAGCGAGTTTTTTTCATGTGCCATCCAGCATATATTATGCCTAAACCTCCAAACAATGGGGTGAATGCAACTAATATCCACAGAAGATTAATCAATTTATAGAATTTATCGTTTTTGTCCATGTTACTATTCCTATCAAATTGTTGAAATATTTATATTATTATATATTTATGAATTCCCAAGTTAAAAAGATTCTATGTTTAAGGATTTATCAACTTTACTTAAAGAGGGGGTATGATAATAGTTTGTTGAACTGAAAAAATTATTAAGATTATCAGACAAAAATATAAATTAATAATATAGGAATATTGATTTTTAATGACTGATTATGATTATAAGCAAGAGGCTGAAACGGACTTTAATTATGGTTGCAGACCATCAGAAAGAAGCATAGAAGAACATATTGATAAGGGCATAATAAATGTGGACAAGCCCGCTGGTCCAACGTCACATGAAATTGACACATGGGTTAAGAATATTATGCAGGTTTCCAAGACTGGTCACGGGGGTACTTTAGATCCTAAGGTGACTGGTGTGTTGCCTGTTGCTATGAATACTGCTACAAAAGGTTTACAATTTCTTCTCTTATCACCAAAGGAATATGTATGTCTTATGAGATTACATCAGGCTGTTGATGAGGATAGAATAATTGCTATTCTTGAAGAATTTACCGGTAAGATTTATCAGATACCTCCAGTTAAATCAGCTGTTAAACGTGAATTACGTGTAAGAAATATCTATCAGATAAAACTATTGGAAATCAGAGATAATCAGGACGTATTATTTAGGATAAAGTGTGAGTCTGGAACATATATACGAAAGTACTGTCATGATATTGGTGAAGCATTAGGTTGTGGTGCGCATATGGCAGAATTAAGACGTACAATGGCAGGATCTTTTGAAGAAGATGAAACGTTGACAACACTTCAGGATGTAACCGATGCATACTATTTTCTTAAAGAAGACGGTGATGAAAAGTATTTAAGAAAGATTATTCAGCCGATGGAACATGCAACAAAATATGTTAAAAAGATTTATGTCAAAGATTCGGCAGTGGATGCAATATCTCATGGTGCAAGCTTAGCCAGTAGTGGAATAGTTAAACTCAACAGTCAGATACATGAAAATAACATTGTTGCAGTCATGACATTGAAGGATGAACTTCTTGCTATGGGGCAAAGTTTATATTCATCAGAGGACATAATAAATATGGATACTAAAATAGT
>CAZUHM010000033.1:0-6564 GCA_964620575.1 uncultured Methanobacteriaceae archaeon
GATAAACCTTCTACAAATCCACATCCTCTACAGGATGTGGTAGTTTAAATTAATCACTTTATTATTATGTTTGAAAAAATATAAAAAAATTAAGGTGGAGAGGATGGGGGGGGGTGGTTAGTTTTCGAATAGTAATGATTTTACATATTCTTCATCATATTTGTCATGTTCTATTTCCCTATTGATATCGTCTATATCCTCATATTCCAATGATTTTATCAAATAGAATAGAACAATTTCCTCATGTTCCTTTAAACTATCTATTTTTATTTGTGAATATGCTTCATTGAATATTTCTGCAATGTTTTTATTGTTAAATGAATCCTGTATTTCAGGATATTCCATTTCCACATCTAAACTTAATGGTTTTTCTCCATTTTCATGTATTTGACTGTTTAACCAGTGATTGATATCTATGATAAATAGTTGTGTAAAATATACCAGATATTCTTCGCTTTCTTTATCTGTTAGATTATTTAGTTTATTGAAAATTATCCTATAATACATATTATAATCTTCAAAATCTATTGCAATGTTTTCCATATATTTCAAGAAGGAATTTCTTAGATTTTTAAATTTACCTTCATATTCTTTAACATATTGATTAAATTCATAGAATAATATATAGATAAAATTGTCTATGAAAAAATCATAGCATTGATTTTTTTTCAAAAATTCCGTTCCCTTATCTGTCAATATATATCGTTTTCCAAATATTTCCAATGGAGAAAGTTCTCTTTTAACCCGGTCGCGTAAAGTATTTCCAAATCCTGTATAGTCCTTATTGTTTCTTCTTAATATTGATTTAAGTTCTTCGTCAGTATAACAGGAATCCATAATTTCATAATATGGCGTATAATCCGTTAATTCTTTTATCAAATTGTTTTTCTTTGCATAATTATATGCACTGCCTTGTCTGATATAATTGAGAGTATCATAATCATATATGTCATAATAAACTATATTCTCAAATTCTTTTAGTAACTGATATGTAGCCATTTTGCACTGTATATTAAACACTTCTTCCTTATCAAAATCCATATAGAATAAATTTTCATTAACTGCTTCGTTTAATGCATCAGTTTTGTTATCCAAATCTTCTTTTATCATGGTTTCTGGTGATAATTGGTGTAGTAAATATTTTTCACCAATTATCTGTGGAAGGTTTTCTTCAAGATGATTGTTTCTTTGTAGATTATAACCACATTCATTACATACTTCCAATATACTGTAATTATTTTTCTGACAGTATGGACATTTTTCAACTATATCATGACCTAATTCTATGTTATCTTCTAACTTATTAAAATTAGGATAGTTGTTAATCAGATACAATGTTCTTAGTACAATTGATTTTGGAATTATTTCCTTTCTTTCCAGAGCATCTGCTACCATATCTCTAATTTCATATCCTTCAACTTCTGTTAGATTGTTTTTGTAGAGTAAATTTATAAAGATTGGTGTTAATATTTCATCAGTTCCCAGTATGTAATCGACATTTAGGTGTTCGTTGATTTTTTCATCTACCGAATCATAGAATTCATATAATTCATCTGATTTTATAAAGATCCTATTAGGTAAAATATTTATATATACCATATCTACATTCTTTAATTTTTGATAATATGCATCTGTTGAATCGCACTGTCTTGCTAGTTCAATATATGCTGGGTTTTCTTCAAATTCCAATATATTGTTTATGTCAAAGAATATGCTTGAGTTGATATTCATGTCATAAAAATCTGTTTTAATGAGAATGCTTTGATTTGGTTTTTCAAAATCTTCGTAGAATGTTTTAATCTTTTTGTTTCTAAAATATTTTTTGTAATCAACATAGAAGTCCACATAACTAATCACAATATTATTTTTCATTTTGATTGCTAGTTCATAGTCAATCAATAGTTCAATAATTTTTTTTGATGGATTTCTAAGTGATATAGTCATATTTGGTTGTGATAGCAAATTTATTAGTGTTTGGTAAAATAATCCTTTGTGTCTGTATTCTGGAAGAATATATGCTTCATTTATACAAAGTGTATGACCTATTGATTCGATGTTTATCATCGAGATTATACCTACTACTTTGTCTTCATATAATATTTCTTGTATTAATTCGAAGTCGTCATATTCTATTTTATACTCTTCTTTTTTCATTGCTTGTAAAATATATGGATATTCTCTTGAGATAATTTGACTTGTTGTTATTTCTTCTTCATTTTTTATTATTTTGAAATCACTGTCGTTTCTTGTTACGTAATTTATTGTCATGATATTTTTTTTATATACCTCATATGTTTTTTCAGAAAAAAATTATTAATTATTCTTTTTATTATATATTGTTTAGTTTTTTTTCTGATATTTAATATTATTTATATTATATTATATAAACATTATCATAACAATATAATATAAAAGTATTACTTATTAGTATAATACTGCACAAACATTCACAAGGTATTCCGGAATTTTCATATCCTTCATTATCCACTTCAGACTAAAATCAAATATATCCGGAGTTAATTTCTGAATATTAGATCCAATACTTTCAACAGAATATCTCATTAAAGAAGGATGTCTGCATGGTTCATCAATGATTTTAGCACATTTGCTACATATATCACAACGTCCACCATACAAGTACTGACCACCAAGTTTCTCTTCCAATTCAATCAATTCTTCTTTCAAAATTCGTCTTTCTCGATACAACGTATTTTTAATAATATAATTTAACTGATTATGATTATAGGAAACTCTTCTAAATTCCTCTGTGTAATTGAGTTTAACGGCAATTATCCTTATATTATTAAACTTTTTCCAATAATCCTCAACATTGCTATTATGGGGAGGGCACTCCCAACTTTTTCCATAATTCCTACATAAACTACAAAACTTCCCTATCTTCGGAATATCAACGTAATTCTCCATAAATTCATCTAAATCCATTGTAGTAACATACTTCGTAGTAGTATAAACATTTTCACAATTGACATATTCACCTACCATTCTAATCCCCTTTTAATAAGTATTTATATTCAGTTTTATATAAATGATAATATAATATATCGGATAGATAAAATGAAAACATATAAGATTAATTACCAATTAGATAAATTTAACAGAACAATAGATGGTCTGATAAAAGCTTTCAGTAGAAATAATTTAGATGAAACATCAATATTATTTTTAGCAAAAAGAACCAGAAATTTAATGAGTTTTACACATATGTTCTGGTTACATATAATATTCAGAATCTTTGATAAAGTAGGAGATATGAAGTACAAGTTTGATGAGGAAGTTTTTGATACTAATAAAATTGTTGATATAATATTTGAAGAAATTAATCGGTCATTGGAAAATCTAATTAGTCGTAAAGTTGATAAAGATAAACAGGATGATATTGATAATATTATAAATAATTTATTTATTTTTAAAGATCTATTTTCTTATATTGGTGACATTTTAATATCTATACTTAAATTCCAAAGTCATAATATGAGTGAAGATCAATTTAGATTAAAATACAAAGACTTCAAAAGGGATTTATCGGATATTAAAAACAGATTAAATATGAATTAATTTATGATAATATTTTTTCATTTATTACTTTTTTTAGAAAATTATCTGTTGATTTATCTTTAAAAAATTATTAAAAAAATAATCATTTCATGTATTAAATTTAATGTCCAAAAAACACTTATTAATAGTTCTAATCCTTTGCTGGATATTCAAATTATTTTTCTCTAAACATTTTGAAGCTATAATTTTTATGATGATTAGTTAAAATATTCAAAATTTTTAAATAGTATAAATTATATAATAACATATAATTATCATGATTAATTATGATAAATTAAAATGAAGGTGAAAAACATGGGAAAACTAGATGGATTAGTAGCAATAACAACCGGAGCAACATCAGGAATGGGTAGAGCAACTGCAAAACTATTTGCAGCAGAAGGAGCAAAAGTAGTTGTAACAGGAAGAAACGAAGAAAGAGCAAAAGAAGTTGTAGATGACATTAAAGCTGCAGGTAATGAAGCAATCTATGTAATAGCAGATATGTCCAACCTTGATGATGTACAAAAAATTTTTGACATAACTATGGAAACATACGGTACAGTAGATATTCTTTTCAATAATGCTGGTATGCTAAGTATGTCCCCACTCATGGACTTGACAATAGAAGAATGGAACAAAGTATTAAATGTTAATGTAACAAGCAGTTTAGTATTAACCAAATTAGTAGCACCTATAATGAAAGAAAAAGGAAAAGGTACTATTGTAAATACATGTTCAGTAGCATCATTTGGAGCACATCATGGATTTGCAGCATATGTTGACAGTAAACATGCAATGGCTGGATTAACAAAATCTATAGCATGGGAACTTGGTCCTGAAATAAGATGTAATGGTATAGCACCAGGTCTTATTCACACAGCAATGGTAGACAGTATTGGTGGACCATCAGCAGTACAACAAATGATAGATCAATGTCCAGTACAAAGATGTGGACAACCAGAAGATATTGCATCAGTAGCATTATTCTTAGCATGTGATGATTCAGCATTCATTGATGGTCAAATCATTAAAGTTGATGGCGGATTCGAAATATAATACCCTAAACTCCAATATTTACTTTTTAAAACTACTATTCTAAAATAATATATTTTAGAATTTTCAATACTTTTTTTAAAAAAGATTATTGTAAAAATTATATTTAGAAGTTTATAAACTGTTTAATTTAAAAATAGATTTAAAAAAAATATGATTTAGAAGTTATTAAATAACTTCTTCCTCATTCTATAAAGGTAAGTGATAATTGGAATTCAATTATTTTTTTTTCTTATTCTTTACCTTTACTATTTTCCACAAAATTATTTATAAAAGAAAAGGGGAGAATCAATGTTTTATAATAATGTTAATAAAACAATGATTAAGGTAGTAAATAATGTTATATGTCAAAAAGGAAAAACTTATTGATCCTTTTGAACGTATATCATTTTTGAAGTAATTATTTAACTTATCTGGGAAACAATGCATATTATAAATTCCTGCAAGAAATGATAACCAATAATATGTTCATACCAAAAACTGTCGAATTATGTGAATAAAATGCACATGCAATCATAAAAGGTATTATTAGTAAATCAAGACCATTAGAATTTCTTGCAGCATCAATATAACTTACATTGTAATCTTTGATATCTGATGCAAAACTATTAATTTTTGACATCCTTTTGAGTAAACTTTTTTCTTCATATACTTGTATAGACTTATTAAAAGTCTCATGCCTAATTTTTAGTACTAATACATAAATATTAACAAAATAGCAGCAAATATAGTTAATACAACAATTTGAAATATTGTAATTAGCATGGCAACTGATTAAAATAATCTTTTATCATATCTTATACTAATTAGTATATAGAGCCATTCCGATATGATATATGCATATGCTTAGAGCCAATATCCCATATATTGTCGTTGTATTTATGTTTAGTTTGAGCCTTTTGTCTACAACTTTTCATTGTATCTCCAATTTTTTAAGCTATGATATCCACCAAAAAATAAAAGATAAATATCATACAATTTAAATTATGTACTTTTATATATTTAAATATATTTGAAATTAAATAAAATTTAATTAAAAAATTTTCATTATAAAAATTAATATAAAAAAAATAATAGTTTTTAAAAATAATTGAAATAATAATTTGATAATAATCAAAGATTATATTTATTTAAATAAAAAAAAATTAATAGTATATAAATGTATTGTATAAAATTAGTCTATTTTAGGATTTTTATTAAAGTAAGAATGTTTCTTTTAAGATTGTCTCTAAAAATGAAAAAAATTATAAAATATTTTCCTTAAAAAACAAAACTATATATATTATAATAATTAAATATGATAATGTTGAAAATTTAAGATGAATTAAAATGAAACCAAATTTAAATAAAGAATTAAGTAGTGAAGAATTTAACGAGTATTATTATATTAAAGATGAATTAGTTGACTTTTGTCACAAAGAGGGATTAAAAACTAGTGGTAAAAAAATAGACTTGGAAAAAAGAATTTCTAATTACTTGGATACTACTAGTTTAAATAATACAAATCATAAAAGAGAATCTTCAGTACTTTCTAATGTTTCATTAGATTCTAATAATAGGGAAAATTTAAATGAAACTAATGATCTTAGAAGATTCTTTAATAATAAATTGGATTCACAATCAAGGATAAAATTAGATTTCCACAAATGGCTAAGAAAAAACCCGGAACGTAGACATGAAGCTGTTAGAGTATATCATGAAATACAGAAAGTACTTCGGAAAAAATTAACTTCAGTAGAAAAACAATATCAATTCAATAAATATATCAACGCATTTTTCAATAACAATCCTGATGGTACATTTGAAGATGCTGTTCATTGTTGGAAATACAAAAAAAGTCTAAATGAATCCAGAACTTATGATGATTCTGATTTAGTGGCTTTAAGCATGACTTAATATTTTAATATAATAATTCTCATTAAATTTTTTTAAATATTTTCGAATATTTATTAA
>CAZUHM010000033.1:6582-17246 GCA_964620575.1 uncultured Methanobacteriaceae archaeon
CATATTATTTATAAAAATTATTTAAAAATAATAGTACAATCCAATTTTCATTGTGGATCAATTTTTTTTATCAAACCTTCTGTTTTTAAAATAATATATGTATATGTGGTAGTTATTTTTAAGCGATTTAGACCAGTTAACAGATTAAATTAATTATAATTTAAATAAGTATTATTTTTTCAGAGATAAATTCCTAGTATCAGAATAAATTTTTAAATTATTAAAATTGGTGCTTATGGAGAAAATCTAACATTCATTTTTCCTATTTTTTCAAACAAACCTTTTTGTATTAAATAATTAATTTCTTTTTCAATTTCTCTAATTTCAATACCATATACCTGATTTGCATAGAGCTTAATCCAATCAATTGGTGTAATTCCATTTTCAAAACCACTGGTTTGAGTTATATGTATTACAGTACTTCGGACATTACCACCAATTAGGGGTTTATGTTCATTTATATTATTTTGTAAGTCAAATAAGGGTATTTCTTGAACGGAACCGTTATTATATTTTATTGATATTGTCGAAGCATTCCATTCATTTTTAAGAATATATTTAGTCCAGGTGTATGGATTTACTTCATCATATAATTGATGATATTTCTGATGACATTCCTTACATAATGTTATTCCATTTGAAGTATCTGAAAATAGGAAACCATAATCTTTAACTCCATAAATGTGATGTACCTGTAATGTGTTGGGTGATCCACATATTACACATTTATTTCCATCTCTAATTCTAATATCATTAGCCCATAATGATTCTTGAAGATATCTTCTACTACTTGACATAATACTATTCCTCCCTTTATTGTCTTATTAATATGTTTGGAATATTTTAATATATAAATTTAACGAATATTATATAATTTTATTCATAATTATTAACATATTACTTATTACTTTTAAAAAGTAATTATAAATTTTTTAATACTATATTATTTTTTTTAATAAGTTATTAATTTATTAAATTAAAAATAAAAATAAAATATCATTAAAAAATTATGATTATATTTAATGGAATAAAAATTCATTTTATTATTAGTTTAACAACAACATATTATTCCAATACTCAATAACTTTTCCTTATTTATTCTTCTTTAATGTTATATCTATTAATGAATTAATCATTAAATTTATAAATAATTAGAAATAAAATATAACTGTAAATATTTATTTTTAAAATCTCTAATAAAAGAATACTATTAAAAATTTAGATAATTAGAGAATTTATAGAAATTTAATAATCTTAGATTATATATTTTCTTTTTATTTATATGAAATAAAAGAAAATATTAAATTTTTAGAATGATGAATATTTGAATTATATTAATATAATTAATTAGGTGAAAAAAATGGATATAATGGAAATCCTTTCTGATGCATTAATATATCCAACAAAAAACATCACAGCTTTAGCTATATACTTAGCATTAGCTTTAGTTTCAGGATTAGTAATAGGATTAACAGGACTAGGAACAGTCTTTGCTGGTAAAACAAATGTTTTCGCTAGTTATGGAATAGCTTTCCTTGGTTTAGTTCTTACATTAATTATTGGTTTACTTATTGATGGATTTGCATTAGATATAATAAAATATGGAATTAACAGATCTGATGATGCTCCGGCTATTGATTTTGTCAGACAAACAGTTAACGGATTTAAATTACTCGTCGTACAGATTGTTTACTTTATTATTCCTTTAATAATTACAATATTAGCTAGATTTATATTTAATAAATGGGTTACTTTAGTCATTGCTGTTATTTTATTTGTTATATTTGGATTAGCTCACACTATGGCAATATGTAAATTAGCACAAACCGATAACTTATATGATGCATTAAATATCGGAGATGCAATAGAAGATATCAGTAGGGTTGGAACAATAAAACTTATAATGACTATTTTAGCTATTGCAATAATTGCATTTATTATTGCTGCTATTATATTAGGTATAAGTGGAGCTATATTCTCATCAACTATATCTGCTATAATTACTTGTATTGTTGGAGTATACTTATTATTCTTCTCTAACAGAGCTGTAGGTTTAGTTTACTCAGATATGTAAATAAAACATATCTTTTTTTATTTTTCTTTAAACTTTTTTTATCATTAATTTTCATGAATTAATTCTATTTTGTTCTTTTTTTAAGTATATAGTTATAAATAATATAATTAATAAAATTGTATTGATGTATTATACGTTTTTACAATATTATTTACTTTAAATGAATTCATATTTAATTTAACATATTTTTATGTTGATTTTCATAGAATAATTATTGTATTGAAAGTATTTTAATCAAAAAAATGAAAGAAAAAGGTGAAATTATGGATATTATGGAAGTAATTTCTGATGCAATAACATATCCATTTAGAAATCTTAAAGCAGTAGGATTATTTCTTGCACTTTGTATAATAGGCTTTATAATACTCGTAGCAACAGGTATATTAACAATATTCACCAGTAAACCTAATTTAGCAACTGGGATAGGTATTGCAATGTTGGGAGTTGTTGTATATATTATAATTGAAATAATAATTATGGGATATTCCCTGGATATAACTAAATTTGGAATTGAAAGATCAGATGAAGTTCCACCAATTGAAGTTAGAAGACAACTCGCAAATGGTATGTTCTTATTATTTACATATTTTATTTATTCAATTATTCCTGCAATTGTCACATACATTTTACGTATGTTCCTTGCAAAATGGTTATCAGGAATAATAGGATTAATCCTTATGATAATCTTTTCATTAGCTTTAACAATGGCTGAATGTAGATTAGCAAAAACTGATGACATTGCAGAAGCTATAAACATTATGGAAGCAATACGTGATATTTCAAAAGTTGGAATCGGAAAATTAATAGCTCTTACTATAATAATATTAATCCTTGCATTAGTTGCAATCTTTATATCATTAATAGTATTTAAATACAATTCTATTCTTGGTGCAATAGTCTTTGCTTTACTGGAAATATATGTCTTATTCTTTTCAAACAGATCAATCGGTTTATTATATTCAAATATATGATTAAACCCTATTTTTTTCTATTTTTTATTAATTTATTTATTATATTTCATTATATTATATGATTCAAGTATAAATAATCTAATATACAAAAATCAATATTATAATTTATAGGAATTTTTTTCATGAAAGACATATTTGACAGCTGTCAACTAGGCAATTTAAAATTAAACAGTAGAATAATACGTACAGGACTATGGGAATCAGAATATACTGATAACGGACGTTTGACAAATGATATTTACACCAGATATGAGAATATTGCAAAAAGTGGTGTAGGTCTTATTACAACAGAATTAATTGGAATGTATCCCAAGGATGTTTTCACAAAGTATACTCATAATATTTACTCTCTGGATTTCAACTACGATTTTAATAGGTTAACTGCTCTTGTTCATAAATATAATGTTCCAATACTTGCACAGTTAGGTTTTGTTAATTTTAATAGTGGTATTGACATGAATATTGATGTCAATAATCTTACTCATGAAGATATTCGTAAAATACAGACAGACATTATCATATATGCTAAGAAGTTAGCTTTTGCTGGATTTGATGGAATTCAATTAGCTTTAGGAAATAATTTCTTTCTGAGTAAATTCATTAATCCTTATTTTAATCAAAGATGTGATGATTATGGTGGGGATACATTTAACCGTATGCGAATTATCCTAGAAACTATTAAGGTAATAAAAGATAATTTTGATTTGCATATAAACTGTCGTATTAATGCATATGATGGAAGAAAGGGTGGAACAGATAAAAATGAAAGTATGCGGATGTGTCAATTATTAGAAGAGTATAATGCTGATAGTCTTCAAATCACAAAGCCATTATCTCCAACATATTTTACTAAAGAACAAGTCAGCAATGATTTGATAGATTATTGTCAAAAATTATCTAAGAACATGGATATTCCGGTAATTATTGGTGGAGGATTTAATGATAAAAATCAGATCAATAACATTTTAAACATTTATGATGTTGATTATATATCTATGTACAGACCATTTGTTGCACAGCATGATTTCTTATCTGAGTGGAAAGATAATAAAAATATTATTTCTAGATGTAAAATGTGCAATAATTGTTACAGACAAAAAACTAGCACTTGTTACCATTTTAGTTAGAGAAAAAAGAGAATATTAAATAATTTATTATTTTTTAATTTTTCTGTTAAAACTTCTTAGAGGATTTAATAGCTTCCAACTGTTTGATGTTAATATTTCTTCTATTTTATCAGATAATTGTTTATTCTTTTCTAATAAATCATCATATTCCTTCTTATCAATTGTAATATTATTGTAATGATGTTTTTTTTGACATATAAATAATGGATCTTTAACAAGTTGTGTTTTTAGAATTATATTATCCACCTGACTATCAGGATTATGATACATCACAGCAAATCCTTTTTTAATAAGAATGGTGAGAAAATTTCTTCCATAGCATCTTATCGCTTTATTATATCCCAAGAATTTCTGTCTTAAAATATTTCGTTCAGATAAAAAATCTTCATCTATAGAATGTTCCAGTTCTAAATCGATATTTTCACGCATTAATAGTATTCCATCCTTTTTTAATATTCTATTTAGCTCATCTAAAAGTTTCATGTCCTCTTTGTCTTTATCTAATACGTGTGATGCTATGATTATGTCAAAAAATTCATCACTAATGTGTGATGTTCTATCAGAACTTGTTGAATAATACTGGTAATTATCCTTTTTTATCCTAGATTCAAGAACTTCTGAGGGATTAACGAATAATAATTTATCATCGTCATTTAGATGTTTTTTAATTTCATCAAAAAATAATCTTTCGGAACTTGTGGATTTACATTTAGGACAATATCTTTCACTCAAATCATCAATTATGTAATCATCAAATTCCTCTTCACAGATGTTACAGTAATGCGAATCCAATATGTTATCTTTACTCATAGATGAACCTCCTATTCCTTTATCCCTACAAATAATGGATCATATCCTGTCCTGTATTTTTCAATATCAGTAGGATGTTCTTCTTTAATAATGTTTTCATGATTCCTCAGTACTTTAAATCCTACATCTTCCATTTTATCAAAAAATCCCTGAACACTGTAAAATCTTAAATGGTCATATTGTTTATAGTAACGTTGTCTTAGTTCTGGAGTGTTAATCTGTTCATCTTCAAATGTTTGAGTTAAATATCTTAATGAAGGTATAAGTATTATCACTTTTCCGCCAGGTTGTAAAACTCTGTAAAATTCTTCCAATGCTTTTGTATCATCTGGAACATGTTCTAACACATGTAATGATATGATGTATGTGAAAGTGTTGTCCTCGAATGGAATGTTTTGAATGTCTATTAATTCCTTTATGTTGTCTTTTTTTAGGTATACATCAGATGTTATATAATTCTCATGAAACAGGCTTTCGAACTTTTCATATGCTCCTTGTTCAGGGCTTGTATGTAGGATTTTTTGAGGTTTTTTAAAGAAATCAGTATAGTTTTGCAGATAATAATAGTAATATCTTACTCTTTTAATTGATGAACAATTAGGACATATTTCATTTGGCCGTGAATTAAAATTTAAAAATTCAAGATCTGATTCGTATCCACAAATATTACATTTTACAGTCTTTAAATCATTACTTACAAGTTTGGAATTTCGGTCTATTTGTTGTTGACGTAATTTTTGAATTCTTTCATCTGTTAAATTAAACATTTCATCTGACATTTTATTTTACCTATTTATAAGCTACTAATACATTTTCTATTATAATATTTATTGATTTAAATAATAATTTTTTTGCTAAAGAGGAATATCTGTGATAATATTTTAGTTTATTTATTTTTACTATAATTTGCTTCTTGAAACATAATTTTTTATATAATTTGATATAATATTAAATTAAAGTTAAATAATATAATTTTTTGTAAATTATGGTGAACAATCATGAATAGAAGTACTGGTCCAATGGTAGTAATTATTGTAACAGTGATAATAGCTTTTTCCTCTTTTTTACTATTAGATCATTCAGGTATGGATATTACAGATGTATCAATCCAAGAACACAATGATTCTTATAATTTAACCTATTATTTAAGACTTGGAAGACAATTTAATAAGTTAGACTGTACTTATAAAATATTTGATCAAAATGGTGAAATCATTTCTAATGGTTCTACCACTTTAAAGAATGTTTACTCGGGAACTCATATTATTTCAGAAATAATTAATTCAGATAAAAAGATTAAACCTGCTAATGTTGAATTAAATGTATTTATATATCAAAATATGACAGATGAAACAAACAATAGTCAAGAATATAAAACTGTAATGGAATTGAATAAAAGTTTCAATTTAACTGAATAAAAAAATAATGTTTGGTGGGATAAAAAGTAAAATGTAAAATTATTCTACTTTAACTTCCACTTTTTCGTCTTCTTTTTCTTCTTTAGGTTCTTCATTTGTTTCAAAGTTTAACTCTTTGTTTAATAATAAGTAATCACCAAATGCGTTAATATCATCTAATGAAATTGTTACTGCAACATTTTTACCAAATGAAGATACAGATTTGCTCACGGAAAGTTCTGTGATTATTTGATTATCAATATCAATGGACAAGTCACTTACTTTTCCAGTATCATTTGCATTGATATCCAATACTTTTTTACCTATGATTTCATTTGCTTTTGCAATAGAATCATAAGCAGGTATTTTATCAACAGTATGTTCTAATAAATCTTTTTGAAGCTCAGATACTTGTACAAAGTCTCCTATTGCAAGGATTTTTGATGGTTGTAATTGAATATATTTTTTACTGATTGCATTTCCTGTTGATGCGTATAATCCTGCAATTTTGAATGTTTTTTTATCAAAGGATATTTCTGCAACTTTTCCCATTTCCATAACATTTTTATCTATAACTTTTTTTCCGATAATTTCATTTATTTTCATTTTAATTACCTTTGTACTGTTTAATTATTATATTTCAATTATATTCTTATATAATTTTTCATATATATATTTTTATAAAATTATAACAAAAAATTTTAACAACTCTAAATAAATTATATATAATAATTAATATGGGTATGTTTATGAGTCAATTAGATAAAATCAGAAAAAATATTCTAATAAAAGGTAATTCCTATGGTTCAGAAATGGAAAAAATAGATGATAAAGAAATACATGAAGTAATATTACATAGAGGATGTACCAGTCGATTTAGAGAAGAAGAACTGATAGAATCAGCCTGTAACTGCTTAGATAAAAAAGGAATAGAGTACCATATATTATCTGATGAAAGCTGTTGTGGAGTAATGTTATTTTTATTGGGAGATGAAAAAACAGGTCAAGAAGTTGTAGATAAGAATGTTAAAAAATTCAATTCCCACGGAGTAAAAAAGATTTTAACAATATGTCCTGGTTGTTATGAATCATTTACACAGTATTATAACCATCCTGACTTCAATATTGAAGTAATATTTGCTATGGACCTGTTTAATGATGAAAAAATAGATGGAAGTGGACATATAATACATGATCCATGTCATGCTCTAGAAAGGAGAGGACAAGTACGTAACATAATAGAAAATGTCCCTGAAAAACGTGCCAACTCCTGTTGTGGATTTGGAGCAGGTACACAGGCTGGCAGCAAAGAACTTACATTGAAGATGGCAAAAGAAACTCTTAGCAATGAAAAAGTAATTACATATTGTCCTTCCTGTTATCATACTCTAAACAGAGTCAATTCTGAAAAAACAATAGATTTTTTCTCTCATCTAGATAAACAAATGCAATAATCGACAATTTCTTTAATAATTGTTTAATTATTTTTCAATATTTAATTAATTTTATTTCTAATATTTTCTATGAAGCTTTGCCAATTGAATTTTATTATTTTTGTTATTTGATTTGATTTAAAGATTCGTACGGTATCTCCTGTTGTTACTTCTATTGGTCTTCCATCATATAATACGTAAGAACTTGTATTATCACGTAGCTCTGTGATTTTAATTTCTATAACTGAATTATCCGATAAGATAATACTCCTATCAAGAACAGTATGTGGAGCAATAGGAGTCAGGGTTATAATATGTGCAGTAGGATCAACTATTGGTCCTCCACATGATAAATTGTAAGCAGTAGACCCAGTAGGTGTACATAGTATAATACCATCAGCAGTATATGAATTGATTAGTTTTCCATCAATTATAGTATCAAAGCGTACAACACCAAAAGTATTTTTGGAAATACAAATGTCATTAAGTGCTGGTGGAATATCTATTACTTTTCCATTACTTTTTACTATTTCTCCTTCCAGCATCATACGTTCTTCGATATAGTACTTATTTTTTATAAGATATTCCAATGTCTTTCCGATATCATTAGGATTAATGTCAGTAAGATATCCTAAGGTACCACAGTTAATTCCTACTGTAGGAGAACCGTTGGATAATCTTGACGATTCAAGAAAGGTTCCGTCTCCACCAATAGAACATATTATGTCAGCTTCTTCAGGAGTATCTGTAATGTCTATTTCTAAATCTTCACAGGCATTTATAAAATCTTTTCTTGTTTTAACTGCCAATTCTTTATTGTCATCAATATTAATAAATATTTTCATAATTAATTTTTTAGTCAAAATATTATTAATAATTTAAAAACTATTTGGATTGAATATAATCTTTAAATTAATTGATTTTATGATTGAAAATTCAAAAGTTATTGATATAAACAGATTAAATGAATGAATGGTAATTTGTTGATTACAAATAGTATTTAAATAAATTCATATAAAGTATCTTAAGAAACAATTAGAAGTGGGGGCTTAGATGATAAAAATAGAGAAATCTAAACTCTTTCTAAAATATCTTGTTAAAGCAAGAGAGGATCTATTCAATGAATTAATTACTATGATTTTTTGCAACATCATCATTATACTATTAAAAGTAAATGTGAATTTTTGGAAAGTGTTACATTATTAGGTTCTTCACCCATTATCTCAAACATAATCATTGAATTGGAAAGAGAAATTGGAGGTTATGTCTTCTTAAAGACTGTTTATGTATTTATAGGAAATGTAAAACAGGACAGTTATGATATTTTCCGTTTTGAATCAAATAAAATTGCTGAACATTGGATCATATTCAGTCCATATTAAAGAATTAAAATCTTAACACTCAGTCGTTACCGTTAACCTTTTCTTCTTCGTCAGTACTGGATTCATCTATAAATGCATAATAATCTTTAGCAAGTTGACTGATTTCTTCCCCATTCTGTTGTTTCTTTTCTTTAGTGATAGTAAATAAGTTTTCAATCATTACTTCCTCAGGTAATTCTTTCAGTATTTTAGTTATTCCTTTTACAACGGTATCATATACTTCTACAATAGCATCAATATCCTCTTCATAGTTTTCTGAAATATTGTCTGTTTCAACCATTAAAAGTAAAACATTGTCTGTAAAATAGTTTGGTGCATATAGTAATGTTTGTTCATTTGATGCATATTCAAAGAAGACTTCTCTTTGAATCATATAACAGTCAATCCAATTGATAAGTCTGTCTACTGGTATATACCAGTTATATGCAGTTTTTGTAGCAAAATCCTTTATTGACAGAAGGTATTCTTTTGTATTGCTTGCTTCAAGGAATTCTATTGTTTTATTAATTTGATTTTCATGACTTTCTTGTTCTAATACAGTACAGTATTCAACGTTTTGTTCAAGTACGTCTATTGCATAATTTTTCAAACTTTCAAAACCATATGTTTCAAATATAAACAATTCTTGTTCAGCTGTTAATCTGGTAATTAATAATCCATTAGCAGTAGTTTTATACTTAAACATATGTTTACGTAGCTTTTTTTTATACTCTTTATCAGTATAATTTAATCCTTTAACATATTCCATTCTTTCAATTGCATGTTCTTTATCAAATAAATTAATTCTTACCATGAAAAATAATCCCTATAATTGTTATATAATATAGTATTTATCTTTTAAATAATAAAAAACTTTAATTAATGTTATAATACAAAAATAGGATTAAGATTAATAAGAGTTGATTAAAGTGGTATGTGAAATTAATTATGAACCAAAAGAAATGTCATTGTCAGAATATATTAAAGGATTATGTGAATTTGAAAACATAGATGCATTATTTGAATGTGTTAAAACATTAAAAGAAGAAAAAAGTTTAGATGAAATTAAAGATATGTCTGATGAAGAAATGTTAATTTATTTCTCAAAGGCAGAAAGCCGCACACGTTAAAAAAAAAGTTTATGGTTGGTTTAGTAATCATATACTATTCCATATCCATTTGTTCCGACATATACATGTCTATCTGATTTTTTTATTTGAAGATAGTTGAGACATTGAATCTAGTGAATCTGCTATATCCTGCTGTTGCCAGTAATTCTTATTTTGATAATATGCTTCTCTTCGATTGTAATAATCATCGAAGTAACTTATCTGTTCTTGTGTTATTTGAGTGTTGTCATATCCTAATTCTGGAATAATCGTCCCATTTTTATATTTTAATGATAATATAACTTTAGGTTCCTTTCCTGCACTATGTTTCATCTTTTTTTACGGCGAGGATACTGTGTCCTCTTTAGGGCACAGAGGAATC
>CAZUHM010000034.1:0-13292 GCA_964620575.1 uncultured Methanobacteriaceae archaeon
CGGATCCTATGTAGGATTTGATTTAGATTTAGCACAAGAAGTATGTAACAGAAACAATTGGACTTTCGTCGCACAACCAATTGATTGGGATGCAAAAGACAGTGAATTAAGTTCTGGAGCAATTGACTGTATATGGAATGGATTTACTATAAATGGTAGAGAAGACCAATACACCTGGTCAAAACCATACATCGACAACAAACAAGTTGTAGTTGTAAAATCTGATTCTGGAATCAACAGTTTAGATGATTTAAAAGATAAACAAGTTGAAACCCAAAAAGATTCATCAGCATTAAGTGCTCTTGAAGGAGACAACAAAACAATCGCTGATACTTTCAAAGAATTAGTACAAATTGCAGATTACAACACAGCATTCAACGATTTAGAATCCGGAGCATGTGATGCTATTGCATTAGATATCGGAGTAGCTCAATACCAAGTTAACAAACACGGTTCTGACAAATACAAAATCCTTGATCAAGAAATCTCATCAGAACAATATGGTGTAGGATTCAAAAAAGGTAACGATGAATTAAAAGACAAAGTACAAGCTACTTTAGATGAAATGCAAAAAGACGGAACTATAGCAAAAATAGCAGAAAATTATGCTGATTATGGAGTTCCTGGTTCATTAATTAATGAAACTAGCTAATTATTAAATTAATAGGCGAATAATATATGATTTTAAGTACAGTTATATCACAACTAGCTGAAGGTATGATTACTTCCATTGAGATATTCTTACTTACTTTATTATTCTCTATTCCTTTAGGTTTGGTTATAGCCGCAGGGAGAATGAGTAGTTTTAGTCCTCTAAGATGGCTAATGAAAGCGTAAAACTCAATTATGACAGGTACACCATGAATGTTACAATTACTTGTAGAATGCTTTGCACCGTTTCACATTTTTGGATTTAATCCCCCTAGTGAATACAGGATGATAGCAGTAATAATTGCTTTCTCAATAAATTATGCTGCATACTTTGCAGAAATCTTCAGAGGTGGAATTGAATCAATTCCAAAAGGTCAATACGAAGCAGCACAGGTACTTGGTTATACAAGAATAGAAACATTCTTTATAATTGTACTACCTCAAGTAATCAAAATCGTATTACCGTCAATAACAAATGAAGTAATTACACTCGTAAAAGATACATCATTATCTTTCGTATTAGCAATTCCTGAAATGTTTACAGTTGCAAAACAGATTGCAGCAGCTGATGCATCCATTATGGCATTGTTAGTAGCTGGTGTGTTCTACTATGTATTTAATGTATTAGTTGCATTTATCATGGAATACTTCGAGAATAAACTTGATTATTATGACTAGAGGGAATATCATGAGTTTACTGGAAATTAAAAATCTTAAGAAAAGTTTCGGCGATAATGAGGTTTTAAAAGATATTTCTCTTGAAGTTAATAAAGGTGAAGTATTGTGTGTTATTGGACCATCAGGTTCTGGTAAATCAACACTCTTAAGATGTGTAACTGAATTAGAAACTTTTGATAGTGGAGTAATAGACTTTGATGGAACATTTGGATTGGTATTCCAAAATTTCAATCTGTTTCCACATCATTCAGTAATGAAAAACATTACAAATGCTCCATTAAGAGTTCAAAAAAGAGAAAAAAGTGAAGTATATGAGGAAGCTAGATCCTTGTTAAAGAAAATGGATTTGTCTGATAAAGAAGATGCTTATCCATGTGAATTATCTGGTGGACAACAGCAGAGAGTTTCAATAGCAAGAGCATTAGCAATGAATCCTGATATTTTATTCTTTGATGAACCTACCTCCGCGTTGGATCCTGAATTAACTGGTGAAATATTAAAAGTTATTAAGGATTTGGCTGCAGAGCATATGACGATGGTTATTGTTACACACGAAATGACTTTTGCTCGAAATGTTGCTGATAAGATTATATTCATGGATGATGGATATATTATAGAAGATGGAACGCCTGATGAAGTTTTCTCTTCTGATAATGAAAGAATGAAATCTTTCTTAGGAAAATTCTATGATTAAATATTTGTAACTATTTATTTTACAAGAAATAATTATTCTTGTATCAATCCTTTTTTTATTTTAGTTAACTCTTTTTTCTGTTCATTTAACATAATTTTTATATATATACTTAAACAATAAATTATGTATATATACAGAATGTTATATTTATTAAAAAAAATTTATTAGCTTATTTTTCAGCATGTGGTGTGACTAAATCAGTCGCTGAGAAAATAAATAATATAATCGACTCAGATCTTTTTGAAATAGCACCAAAAGAAGCATATACTCAAGCAGACTTAAACTGGAATGATAAAAATAGCAGATCAACAATTGAAATGCAGGATAAATCATCAAGACCAGAAACAAAAGAAACAATAGATGTAACACAATATGACAACATAATCATAGGTTTTCCAGTATGGTGGTATACAGCACCAACGATAATTAATACATTTATGGAAGAAAATAAAATTAAAGACAAAAACATTTATGTATTTGTAACAAGTGGAGGATCAGGTTCAACAGATTCATTCAACAACTTAAAAGAAGCATATCCTGAAAATAACTGGATTGACTCCAAACGATTATCAAGAAATGTTAACGAAACCGAAATAAAAGACTGGATTGAATAATTATTCTTCCACATTTCACCTCCTTCAAAAAACATTTTAAACACTACTTCTATAAATAAAATAATAATTACAAACAACATCTTGAGGTGTTTGAATGAAAAAAGTTAAAATAACCGTTGTTAGAAAGGCACGTTATGATGATCTTATAGCAAAATATGAAAATCCGATAGAACATGCATGTGAAATTGAAGAAGGAACAGTATACATAGCAAATGGATGGGAAAAACCAGTTGATTTTTGTGAAAGTGCATGGGAAACAATTTCACCATTTGTCATGACACTAGCCCATGGTGGAGAAGATATTTATGATGGATGGATGAAAAACAAAAAATCAGCAATGATATCATGTAATGATGGCTTTCGTCCGGTCAGTTTCTACTTAGAGGCATTGGAAGAAGATGCTGACTAATCAATTATTGTTACTATACCAGTAACAAAAATATTTAAAGAAAAAATTAGAAAAACCTAAACATAACAATATATATTTAAAAGGATGGGGTAACATGCCATTAGAAACATCAAACATATTTAAATTACTGGAATTAGTAGATTATCAGGAAAAATCCGTAGTAAGTAAGGAAATCATAAAAAAAGAAACAGGAACAGTAACCATCTTTGCATTCGACAAAGGTGAAGGATTATCAGAACATACAGCTCCATTTGATGCAATGGTACAGGTACTTGATGGAACATTAGAATTAAGCATTGACGGAAAAATGTACATTCTTAACAAAGGTGATATGATTATCATGCCGGCAAATGTTCCTCATGCACTACATGCAGCAGAACAGTTTAAAATGCTTCTGTCAATGTTTAAATCTTAAAATTTGCAAAAATGTTAATTTCTCCTCCCAAAAAACATTCTTCTATTTTTTCAAAATAATTTATTAATCTTTATTCTAAATATAATAACATGAATCAAACAAATAAATTAGTTAATAAAATAAAAGACATGGAAATAGAACAATCTAACAAGGAAAACAAGAAAGAAAGCTCAGATATATCTAAAAGTCATCTTACGGAAGAAAATCTGGATGAATACCTAGAAAAAGTTGAAACAGACGAACATTCTAAAGAATTATTACAGAAGTATCTTGACAAAAAAGCTAAAAAATAATCTTAATCAAAAAACATTACATCGAGAAATGGGAGAAAAATAATGAAATATGATTTTGACACGATAATTGACAGAAAAAATACAAATTCACTAAAATGGGATTTGTTTGAAACAGAATTGCCCATGTGGGTTGCAGACATGGATTTTATTGTTGCCCCCGAAATAACAAAGGCTATAGAAAGAAGAGCACAACATGGAATATTCGGTTATGCAATAGTTCCTGAGGAATACTATGAATCATACATCAACTGGTGGGATAGAAGACATAAATTTAAAATGAAAAAAGAACAAATGCTATTTTCAATAGGTGTAATGCCTGCAATATCAAGTATGATAAGACAGTTAACAGAAGAAAATGATGGAATTCTCATACAAACACCAGTATATCACATATTCTTTAAAGTCATAGAAGATAATAACAGGCAAGTGATTGAAAATGAACTTGTCTACGATGGAAAAACCTATTTCATTGATTTTGATGATTTGGAAGAAAAGCTATCACAAGAATCAACTAAGATGATGTTGTTATGCAATCCGCATAATCCAGTAGGAAGAATATGGACAAAAGAAGAATTGCAGAAAATTGACGCATTATGTAAAAAGTATGATGTAATTATAATTTCTGATGAAATACACTGTGATCTGGTTAACCCTGGAAAAACATATATCCCCTTTGAAAACATTACGATAAATAATGATAATGTCATAACATGTATTGCTCCCACAAAAACATTTAACATAGCAGGTATTCAAAGCTCCATAGTTCACATAACTAATAAGTCTTTATATGACAAGATAAAAGAAAGACTCTTGTTGGATGATTCTTCACAGATTAATGTTTTCTCTATCGTTGCAACAATAGCAGCCTTCAATGAATGTGAAGAATGGTTAACTCAATTAAATGAATACATTTACCAAAACAAGATGATTGTGGAAGAATACTTGAGAGATAATATTTCATCAATAAAGTTTGTAGAATCCGATGCAACATATCTTCTATGGCTTGACTGTAGGGAATTAAACATTAAATCAAATGATTTTAAGGATTTGTTAAATGAAAAAACAGGTTTATTAATATCTCCAGGAATACAATTTGGTGAAAACGGTGATGATTTCCTGAGATTGAATGTGGCCTGTCCCAAAGAAATGTTACTTGATGGGTTAAAACGACTTAAAACAGTAACTGATGAACTATTAAATTCTTAAAACTTTTTTTCTGTTTTTTCTACAATTTTCTATTTTTAAATTCTTTTTAAACAATTATTCAATAAATATTTTAATAATTATTAATAGATTATTATTTAATAATAGTCTAGTGGAGAAATCAAAATGTATACTGATAATACTATATTAATAGGATGTAATGATGATATCACAGTATCATTATCACCTAAACTAGCAAATAGGCATGGATTAATTGCTGGAGCAACAGGTACTGGAAAGACAATAACACTAAAAGCATTAGCAGAATCATTTAGTGATATGGGAGTACCAGTATTTTTAGCTGACATGAAGGGAGATATTTCAGGATTATCAAAAGTTGGAGAAGCAAATGATAAGATAACTGAAAGAATAGAAAAATATGACCTCAAAAGTAAAGGATTTAACTTCCATTCATATCCTGTAGAATTTTGGGATTTGTTCGGAGAAAAAGGACTTCCTGTAAGAGTTACCATATCACAAATGGGACCAACATTACTCTCAAAAATACTGAACTTGTCAGAAGCTCAAAGTGGAATATTAAACATAGTCTTCAGAGTAGCAGATTCAGAATCATTACTATTAATCGATATAAAAGACCTAAAATCAATGATAAATTACGTAACAGAAAACAAAGACAAATATGAATCAGAATTTGGTGCAATTTCAACAAGATCTGCTAACACATTGCTACGTTCATTATTAACACTTGAAGAACAGGGTGGAAACCAGTTCTTTGGTGAACCATCATTGGAATTAGCAGATTTCATGCAATGTGATGATGATGGAAAAGGAATAATCAATGTAATGGATGCAGTAAAATTATCATTAGCTCCTGAATTATATTCAACATTCTTATTATGGATGTTAACAGAGATATATGAAACACTGCCGGAAGTAGGGGACCTGGAAAAACCAAAATTTGTTTTCTTCTTTGATGAAGCACACCTATTATTTGATGACATGAATCCTGTATTCCAGAAAAAAATAGAACAGATTGTTCGTCTGATACGTTCAAAAGGTGTGGGATTATATTTCATCTCACAAAGTCCTGCAGACATACCAGATGAGATACTAGCACAGTTAGGTAACAGAATACAGCATGCACTACGTGCATACACACCAAAAGATCAAAAAGCAGTTAAAGTAGCAGCAGAATCATTCAGACCAAATCCTAACTTCAATACAAGTGAAGAAATATCAAATCTGGGAATAGGGGAAGCTTTAGTATCAATACTTGATGAAGAAGGAGTTCCAACAGTAGTTGAAAAAGTGGATATTGTTCCAACACAAAGTTACACTGGAGCAGTAGATGATGCCTATAGGCAGGAATTAATTAACATATCCATCTACAAAGACAAATACATGGAAACATATGATCGGGAATCAGCATATGAATGTTTACAGCAAAAATTAGTGGAATCTGATGTATCTGATATACAGGAAGTACGTCCACAGGAGGTACAGGAACAAATACTTAATCAGGAACAAACAATAGATTTCAATCCTCAAAACAATATTCCTCAACAAAATCAACAGCAAAGCCAGGTACAACAACCACAGAATCAGCAACAATACGAAGAACCTCAAGTTGAACAGGAGCAAAAAGGTGGATTTTCCATACAGGATGCTATAGGACAAACACTTGGAGGTATTGACCTAAACAACTCAACCGGCAGAACCAGAAATTCACGCAAATCCAATTCAGGAAAATCAGATATTGAAAGAATAGCACAAAATACTGCAAACACTGTAGCTAGGGAAGTCTCACGACAAATAGTGAGAGGAATATTCGGACAGATTAAGTTATAATTCTGTATATTTGCTTGATTTTCCACGACATTTATCAACAGGATATTTTTCCTCATTTTTCTCTATTTTTTTAATCATAATTTCCTTAACATCAACATCCATAGTTATAGCCATCAAATATGAATATATTAGAACATCAGCCAATTCTTCTTTAACATGTTCAATATCGTAATTTTCACTATCCCACTGGAAATTCTCTAATAATTCTCCAGATTCAATTGATATTGACTTTGCAATGTTATCTAAGCTTTGGAATTGTTTCCAATCTCTATCATCTCTAAATTTAATAATCTTTTCTATTACTTCTTGCATTTAAACCACTATAAATTAATTACTTTAATTAATATATTTTAGAATTCTTGAATACTAAATTTTATTATTTGTTATTTACATATCAATTAATATAAGAATTTTTTTAATGATAATATTTTTTATCAACACATTATTAACTATGTTATTTACAGGGATTTTATGGAAGAACGTTCTAATTTAAATTTTAATGATGTTTTCAGCACTTTACAACAAAACTTGTTAGATATGGGTTTAAGAAATAATTTACTTAATTTTAAAGAAGTTGCTAGAACAATTCCTATCATCGATGTAAATCTTATGGATTTATATGATTCACTGGTTTTAAACAAGAACAAATTAGGTTTTGTACCAAAACAATCATCAGAAGATTCAGATGAAGAAATATGGTCAATACCTGTGGAATCTGGTGAAGATGATGAGTTACAAATACAGACAACTTTAACTGAAAAAGAATTGCAAAAAAGATTATTCTCTTTATTCCAATATTACAGAACAAGTGTACAGGATTTAGGTTATAACAACCTGTTTTTAGCATTAGGATTTGTAGAATGGAAACAAGTTAAGGATAATTCAAAACATAAAGCACCATTAGTATTGGTGCCTATAGAATTATCTCGTAGATCTGTTGGTTCACCATTCAAAGTTGAATGGACAAGAGAAGATATATCAATGAACTTATCCCTGAAACACAAACTGCAAGATCAAGGAATTATTCTTCCAGAACAAGAAGCAATAGAATCAAAGAATGACCTGATGGAATATATTGATAAAGTAAAAAGAGCAATAGAATTTAAAGATGGATTCAATGTATTAAATGAAATATACATCAGTACTTTCAGCTTCAAGAAATTCGTGATGTTCAAAGATTTAACAATAGAAAACTGGTCAGACATTGAAAACAGTGAAATTGGAAGATTATTTGGTTTAAGTGAAGTTGATAACTTTGATTCATTTGATATCAAATCCATTGATGAAAATTTAAATCCAAAAGAAGTATATAATGTTGTGGATGCTGATTCATCACAGATTGCAGTTATTGAAGATGCCAAGAAAGGACATAGTTTAGTTGTTGAAGGACCACCAGGAACTGGAAAATCACAGACAATTGTAAATTTAATCTCAGAATTACTGGCAAACGATAAGAAAATACTTTTTGTTAGTGAAAAGATGGCTGCTCTTGATGTTGTACAAAAGAGAATGGATTCTGTAGGTTTAGGAAATTACTCCCTGGAATTACACAGTAACAAAACAAGAAAAAGAGCATTTCTTGATGATTTAAACAAGTCATTATTAGCGGATAAAGTATCTGTAGAAGATTGTGAAGATTATAATAAACTACAGCAATCTATAGATAAATTAAACAACTACAATGAGATTATCCGAACAAAATATGGAAATACTAACCTGAGCATCTATGATTTAATAGGAATATATGAATATGAATATCAGGAATTGGAAAAGATTGGACAAAGAGTATATAAATTCAATCTACCTAACCTAAAAAAATACGACCCACAAAAACGTTCAGAGCTATTATCAAACATAGACCAAATAGCAGAAATATACAAATTAATCAATCCAATTAAAAACAATCCATGGCATTATACAAATATTGATTATATTTCACCGGATGATATAGATAACATTAATTTTAAATCATCAGAACTAGATAGTCACATGGAACACATACAGCATGAAATAGATGAGTTCACAGAAAAGACAAATCTTAAAAAACCAACAAAATATGGTGAAATAAAAAAATACATACAACAGGCACAGCTAACACTATCCGACCAGGATTACTCATCAGATGAAGAAAAACTTGAGAAAATAGTTACAACACTACAGGAATATCAGAACAATTACGATAATAACATAGACGTTAAGAACATTAAAATTGAACCAATCAAGGAAAGTTTGGATGAACTGTTATTACAAGTAAAATCGCTGGAAATATCATCAGATATAATGTTCCATCATGAGGTACAGATACTGCTGTCAAACATCAAAGAATCATCAAAACAATTACAGGAATCACCAGTAAAACGAGCATTAAATGATCCGGATATAGTGCAGAAATTCTACACATTCATGCAAAACAAGGATTCATTCACAAAATTCATGAATAAGGATTATAAACGAGCAAAAAATGAACTGAAAAGTTATTACATGCAGGATGTTGATGATGATACTATAACAAGAGACTTTGATAACTTATTTAAATGGAACGATGAAGTAAACGGAGTAAAAAATAAAATATTACCATACACAACATCAAACTCATTAAGCGTTGAAAAAATAATCTACGAACTAGAAAAATTAATCAACATATTTGATGAAATAAACAGTATCAACCATAAAATATCAAAAATTTACCATAAGGAATACTTTAAAACACTTGATGACCTGGAATACCATGTAAACTTACTATACAAACAGAAAGAACTAAAAACATTCATTGATAAGAACGATTCAACAGCAAGATCATACTTCAAATCATGGAACAACACAGACACAGACTTCTCAAAACTTGCATCAGAATATGATAACATTACAAAATTCGTAAAGAATAAGGACAATAATAAGATAATAGTAGATCCATCCACTAGAAGAGAACTTGAAGAAACATTAAATGACCTTAAAACTCATTATGATGAAGTAAGTGAAGACTATACTTTCCTAAATTCAAAACTACATTTCAAAGATAAACTAAACCAGAACAACATTGATTCAGTGAGAATAGATGAATTTAATGATTTAATACAAAGCATTTCAGAAAACATAAGATCATTAAGTAATTGGAGTCAGTTTAACACATATTGCACACAATACAAAAATGATTACACAAAGGACATTATCAAACTAGTTAAGGATGACAAGGTAAAAGCAGAAGCAATAGTACCGTTATTTGAGTTTAACTTTGCAAATAACATACTTAAAAAAGTTTTCGATGACAATGAAATATTAAAGAACTTCAATTCAAACATTTATGAGAAAAACATTCAAACATTCAAGGATTTGGATGTTGAAACAATAAACCTGAACAGATTCAGAGTAAAAGAAATATTGGACAAAAAACGGCCTGATTTGTCAATAAGCATAGCACCAACTTCAGAATTGGGAATATTGGTTCATGAGATGAACAAGAAACGAAATCATAAATCCATTAGACAAATACTAAATGAGTGTCCTAATACTGTAACAGACATAAAACCATGTTTATTGATGAGTCCACTATCCATTGCACAATACCTTGATACAAAAACTTTTGAATCATACTTTGACTACATAATATTTGATGAAGCCAGTCAGGTAAAAATAGAGGATGCCATTGGAGCATTACTTAGAGGAAAACATTATATTATCATGGGTGATACAAAACAGCTACCACCTACAGCATTCTTTGATGTTGAAACTAACGTTGAATCACAAGAAGCAGAAGAAATGCATGTACAGGATGTTGAAAGTATTCTTCATTTCTGTAAAACCGTTCTACCTTACAGGATGCTGAAATGCCACTACAGAAGTAGACATGAATCATTAATAGCAGTTTCAAACCTAGAATTCTATAACAATGACTTATTTATTTATCCATCACCAATAAGAGATTCAAAAGAATTAGGATTAAAATTACACTACAATCCTGAAAACATATATGATAAAGGAAAAACCAGACGAAACAATGGTGAAGCAAAAGAAGTTGTTGATTATGCATTAGCACACTACGGACGCTATGGATTTACAAAAAGTTTAGGTATAGGAACATTTAGTGTTGCACAAAAACAGGCAATACTTGAAGAACTGGAATTACAGTTAATGGAAAACCCTGAATTAGATCCTTACTTCAACACTACAGGAGATAAATCCTTCTTTGTAAAAAACATTGAAAATATTCAGGGTGATGAAAGAGACGTGATGCTAATAAGTGTAGGTTATGGATTTGATAATGAACATAAACTATCAAACAGTTTCGGACCATTGAATAATGATGGTGGAGAAAGAAGGTTAAATGTATTGACAACACGGGCAAAAGAAAAATGTGTAGTATTTTCAAACTTTAAATCAGCAGATATGCACATATCAGATAGAACACCGAAGGGTGTTAAAGTACTTAAAACATACCTTTACTATGCAGAATTTGGCAAATTCCCATCCGATTATGTTCAAGAGGAGGATTTTGACTCTCAATTTGAGGAATCAGTATATAATTACCTGACTGCTAACGGTTACAAAGTAGAAAAGAGAGTGGGTTGTGCAGGATACAGAATTGATCTAGCAATAATTGATCCTAACAATGATGATGAATATGTTCTGGGAATTGAATGTGATGGTTCAGCATACAATGAAAATTCATCTGCAAGGGAAAGAGATAGAATTAGACAGAATGTGCTTGAAGGATTAGGCTGGAATTTCTACAGAATTTGGTCAACAGACTGGTATCATAACAGACAAAATGCTAAACAAAACCTTCTTCAAGCAATAAATGAAGCTATCAGAGACAAAGAAAAAACCGTTAAACCACTTGAAAAAGTAAATGATGATACAATCGTAGTTGATAAAATTGATGAAAGCACGGATGAAATTCTGACTACATTGTCTGAAGAAAACAATGAGAATTCAGGAGTTCAACAGGTATCTGATGAAGATATCACGGAAATAGTCACAGATACACCAATTCAAAGACAAAAGTCACAAAATGAGGATGAAGGTGTAGAAGTTAAATCTGTTGATGATTTTGATGAAATATTTGAAGTATTGGATGAGGAAGATAAATTTGACGGATTTATTCCGGATATTAGTGATGTCAGATCATCAAAAACTGCCGAAGAAATCAGGGAAATGGAAGATATTTCAAATGAAATCATTGAAGAAGTAAAAAAATCTGATTCTGATGCGGATAAATTAGATGATGAAACAGAAATTATTGAGGAAAAACCTTTATCTGTGGAAGAAAAAGTAAAAAGTAAAATTCAAGTTCAAAAGGTTGAAGTAGAAAAAGCTTCAACAGAAAGTGATTACACATACTATGAAAACAATATTGACTGTGATAACTTTTATGATTTGAATGATTCTGAGGTTATCAATGTTATTGAAGAAATAATTAGGATGGAATCTCCTATTCATCGTGAAGAAATATATAATAGGCTTAAAAAGGTTTATAACGTAAAGGCTACAAAGAAATTTAAGACAACAATAGATTTGATGATAAGTTCTTTGTTACAGTCTTCACAGGAGATTTATGTGAAAAATAATTATTATTACATATTCCAGAAGGATGTTGTGGTAAGAAAAAGAATTAAACCTAACATTGATTACATTTCTGATGATGAAATAATTGAAGCTATTACTCAGGTTTTAATATTAAATAATTCTGTTAAGATTAATGAACTAGCAAAACAAGTTTCAAAATTGTTAGGATTCAAAATATTGTCCGGTAAAACTTCTAATAAATTGAATGAAGTAATTAGCTTCCTAAGATTCTCTGGAAAAATTACTATTGATTCAGATAGTATCGTTTCATTAAATGATACTAAATAATTTTCTTTTTTTAAATTTTTAAAAAATAGTTTTGATTAAGGAGTAATTGTCATATTCCTTAATAAAATCCCTTTAGAAGAACTGTTATATAATATTAGGTAATACAGACAGGATTGATTGAAGACCGAGGATGAAAATTATTAAACCACCGATGAATTCAATTACTCTTGCATATTTAATTGCTACTTTTGTACCATATGTTCCTAGAGCAAACCATCCGATTACAGCTAAAAATGTAAATCCTCCAAGTAAAAGTGGATTTACACCTGCTACTACTCCTTGAGATGAAAGTACTAGGTTTTCTATGTTTCCAAAGACTAATAGTCCAAGAAAATCTTTATAGTTAACTGATTCCATATTTTCACCTAGTATTCACTATCTGAGTTATATCTGAATGCACCTATCATGGATTCAAGACCTAATAGAAGAATAGCGATTCCACCAATTAGTTCGATATAACTGGCATATGCCATTGCAACACTTGTCCCTAAGGTTCCTATTACAAACCAAAGGGATACACAAATTAAACTTAATATTAATAATTTTTTAGGGTTGGCTCCTTTTACAACACCTTGTGATGCAAGTATTAAGTTTTCTATGTTACCAAATACTATTAAGCCAATTAATGGTACAATTTCTTCAAACATTATTTCACCTTAAAATGCGACAGTTCCTC
>CAZUHM010000034.1:13305-17105 GCA_964620575.1 uncultured Methanobacteriaceae archaeon
GTATTTTTTTAAAATTTTATATGTATTTAATATATGTTTAACCCATTTATAAGTCTGGATATCTGTTTTAAAAGCATAAACATAATATTTATTATTTTAAAAAAAATTTTTATCCAAATTATTATTAGTATATCTTAATATTTAAAATCTCTTTTTTCTATTAACTATTGTTAATTGTTTTTAATAGAATTAAAAAGATACGTATTAATATTACTTAAAAAAAATACTATAGTAATTAATAAGAAAAGATGATTTTTTATGGCTGATTTGGAAGAAGATACTTTTATAAAAATTGAAGATGATTATGAGAAATATATTGAATATTTACAATTTCTTCTAGCAAATTATTTCGATGTAGTTAAAAAAATTGATATGATTGTAGAAAAGAATATTTTTACATCTGATACTTATGTTCAATTAACAGGTCAAATGAAATATTGTTCTAAAAGAGTATTTCCATTATTGTTAGCATTTTTGGGACAGGACGATCATTTTGATGAAGATATCTATCCTGAATTTATGGATATGCAATTAATGGTTTTGTATTTATTTGATAAATTGCAATATGAACTTGATGAAATTCTTTTAAAAATGGATGTTGGAGAAGAAATTAGGGAAGAATTAATTGATCTTGAATCTGTTAACTATTTGTTAAAATTAATTTTACCTCAATTATCATTGTTTGCTAATGTATTTAGTACTAAAATAAGTTTAATTAAAGGTGAAATTAGTGAGATGGATTTTGAAAAGAAAATGATTGAATTACATGATGGTATGTTCTTATAATTCTTCATATTCTATTATCTTTTTGATTTCTTGAAGACTTGAAGGTACAATTCGTACATCAATCCCATGGTATGTTTTATAGATATTGATATACTTTTTTTTACGAAGGGATTTAATACCTTTTTTTATTTCTTTACAGGAATACTGATTTAAGTTCCTACAAAGGTTTATTATAGGAGTATGGTGTTTTCCTATGCAACCATGTTTAAATAATGTTGCCAACACATCCCTTTCTAATTCGTCATTACTTTTCATATACTTTTATATATAACAATTATCTTATATAATAATATGTTTAAAATTTGTACATTTTAATGTTTTTATAGAAGTGTCCAATAAATAAACTTGAGATGATTTTTTATGTATGAAAGAATATTTGGCAAATATCCCCAAGTAAAAGTTATAAATTTTGTGCTAATAAACCCAGAAAGAACTTATTCTAAGAAAGAAATGGCTGTTGGAGCCAACATATCAAGAGTCACACTTGATTCATTCATCAATGAGTTAGTAGAGTTAAACATATTAAATAAAGATGGATTAACATACACTGTAAATATAAACTCAAAAGTAGTAAGAACACTAATCAAAACACAAATCACATTAGCTGAATTAGTAATGAATGAAGAATTAGAAAAATCTGAAGAAGTAATTGGTGAAGCTCTAACTGATGATGAATTCGAGAAATTCTTAGACACATTTGACTATGAAGTAGATATTGATGCAGAACTAGAAAAAATCGAACATGGCGAAGAAATATCTATAACAAAACAAAATTATCCAGAATTTACTAAAAACACTGCAAAAATCATCTCATCAAACAAATTAAATACAGATGTTATATTAACACAATATATAAACCAAGACTATGATAAAGGAAGTATGAACTATGGATGATTTAAACAACAACTTAAATGATGCTCAGATGCCAAAAATAAAATTTAACAACGAACCGAGTAAACCAGTATCTGGTGCAGTATGTGTAGGATCACAAGACCAGATTAGAGTAGCATTTCTAGAAGAAAAATTAACAAGCGATGAATTTGGAAATGTTGAAATGATACAAGAATGTGTAGCACAAGTGGTAATGACACCACAAGTAGCTAGAAATATCATACAAGTATTAGAAGATAACTTAGCTTCTAATAATTTTTAAACTCTTTTTTTTAATTATTAACTTCAAAATATTGGATATGTACTTGTTATCGAAGTTATTGTTTTCGATATCTTAAATTTTTCCAAATCTTCATCTTTCAAAGCATCATTAATATTTTATATTACCTTATTTTTCATAACTATGATATAGCTTTCATTATTATTTAAAATGATGAAAGACAGATATATAATTATGTTTAAAGAAGAAACTTTGAATAAATATGTTATTATAATTGGAATATTATGTTCTTTTGCTGTAGCATTTAATTCTAATGCATTAAGTGTAGCATTACCTACTATAGCAAATGATTTTCAAATAAGTAACATAATGCAGAATTGGATTGTAAATATTTATCTGTTAATAATTGCTGCTCTATCAGTACCTTTTGGAAAAATATGTGGTAAGTATGGACTTAATAGAACATTGGTAATTGGTTTGATAATTTATATCATTGGTGCAATCCTTTCTGGTATGGCATCTGATGCTAATATTATTCTAGTCTCTAGAATTATACACGCTGTTGGTTCATCCATTTTATTTGTTAATGTTATGGCAATTATTACTGCCCAAATTCCTTCAAACACTAGAGGACAAGCTGTTGGTCTAACAATAACTGGTGTTTATGTTGGCTTAACTTCTGCTCCTACCATTGGGGGTATACTGGTTCAGAACATTTCTTGGAGAAGTATATTTTACGTAACACTGCCCCTGATTTTCATTTCAATTTACTTGTTGAAAAGAATTAATAAGGAATGGTCTGTGGATGAGGATGTTCCTATAGACATTAAAGGTTCAATACTTTATATGATTGGTATTTTAGTTTTAATGTTTGGATTCACATCATTGAATGAAAGTTATGGTATGCTATTGGCAGTTATTGGTCTGATTGTATTAACAATTTTTGCTAAATATGAGCTAAAATTATCAAACCCTATATATGACATTAAATTATTTAGGAATGTCAAGTATACCTCTTCAAATATTGCATCTTTCATCAGTTATTTTGCAACATTTGTAGTAACTTATATCTTAAATTATCACTTTCAATATTTAAATGGATTTGATCCTCAAACTACTGGAATCATTCTTATTGTAACACCATTACTTATGGCAATCATTGCACCATTATCCGGAAGATTGTCTGATAAAATAGATCCACAGATACTGGCGGCAATAGGAATGTCACTTGTATCAATAGCAATGTTTATTCTGGTTTTCCTGGATGAATCTACACCAATATATATTGTCCTTATTGCAATGATATTGCAAGGAACGGGATTTGGAATATTTTCATCACCAAACAGTAATATCATATTGGGTAGTGTGGAAAAAAAGGATATTCCAACTGCATCAGCATCATTATCTACTGTCAGAACCATAGGTCAATCATTCAGTCTTGGATTATTAACAGTAATTTTTTCATTTGTCATGGGAAATGTTCAAATACTTCCATCAAATTATCCATTATTAATTCAGAGCAGTCAAATTACTATGATATTTTCAACAATTTTCTGTGTTATAGCAGTATTGCTTTCGTTAATGGGTGTTAAATCAAAACACAATATTTAATACAATATTTCTATTTTGTATTAAATTATTATTTTATTTTTTAAACGTATTTTAGAAATCGGTTATTGATAATTAATATTGTTTAAAAGAAAATATTTTTTGTAGGAGGTTAAAAAAAGAAAAAATAGAAGTAAAATTAGTTAAAATGTTTTAAAGCTAATTCTACATCTTCAGGTTGAATAGTTTTTCTGTCTGCGTGTTTTGCTAAGTCAATAGCTGCTTCTGCTAGTTTTACAGTGTATGCTTCTACTGCTTCAACGATTTTTTCTTCTGCTTCTTTGCTAATTCTTTC
>CAZUHM010000035.1:0-17046 GCA_964620575.1 uncultured Methanobacteriaceae archaeon
GATTTTCCTTTAGGATCAAAGTCAGATCCACCTTTTCCTCCGCCGATTGGAAGACCAGTTAATGAGTTTTTGAAGATTTGTTCAAATCCTAAGAATTTGATAATACCTATGTTTACTGAAGGGTGGAAACGGAGTCCTCCTTTGTATGGTCCGATTGCACTGTTGAATTGTACTCTGTAACCTGTGTTTACTTGTACTTGTCCTTCATCATCTACCCAAGGAACTCTGAATTTGATTTGTCTTTCAGGGTTTGCTAATCTTTCGAGTAATGCATCTTTTCTGTATTGTTCTTCGTTTGCATCTACTACTACTTCTATTGATTTGTATACTTCGTTTAGGGTTTGGTGAAATTCAGGTTCACCTGGGTTTTCTTTTGTAATTTTGTCAATTACTTCATCAACATATGACATGATATTTTATCTCCTTTGTTATAATGTCTAATATTTTGTATTAGATTTCTAATGATTATATATGAAGTCAGAATATTTGTTTGGATATCCATCATGGTAATAGGAAATCCACTTCCGTACTCTGTTGTATATATATTTAGTTTTCATAGTATTTATATCTATTTTTTTTATTTCCATTTTTATCTGATTTTATTTGATAATTTAGATTTTTAATAGGTATTTTTTAAAAAATTTACATATTTTATTTAATTTTTATCTTTTTGTTTATTTTTGAAAGCTTCAAAACCTGTTTTTGTATCATCTAAATTGCTATTATAACTTACAACTTATTTTCTTTTAACTTTTTACTTAAGAACTAATAACTTTTAACTTTTAACTTATAACTTATAACTAAAATTATCAAAAAAATAAAAG
The DNA here is from genome assembly GCA_964620575.1 of uncultured Methanobacteriaceae archaeon. GTDB lineage: Archaea > Methanobacteriota > Methanobacteria > Methanobacteriales > Methanobacteriaceae > Methanosphaera. The sequence goes on from CAZUHM010000035.1 coordinate 825, forward strand.
CTATGAAAACATAGCATCAGATTTAACAAAGTCCTTATGACTTTCACGAATAGCATAATCAATATCTTCATCAGATATTGCATCTTTAGACTCAGTTATAGCCTTATGAAGAGCAGTTTTCAAAACCTTCTCCTTAATGTCCCTACCGGAAAAACCCTTAGTGTTCTTGACAAATTCATCAATATCAAAGACACAATCCAAAGGCAATGTTTCCATATTCTTCTCCAAAATCTTCAACCTATCATCTTCATCAGGTAAAGTAAATTCAATTTCCTCTTCAAACCTGCTTCTGATTGCATAATCTAGTAAAGTAGGATTATTTGTAGCACAAATTGTTATCACACTATCATTGTTTTCAATACCATCCATCTCGGTAAGCAGAGCATTCACTATCTCAGTAACGTCACCTCTCAATGACTGATACTTACGTTCCAATGCAATGGCATCAATTTCATCAATGAAAATGACGGTAGGCTTTCTTAGCCTTGCCTGATTATACAGTTCATGAATCTGTCCGGAACCGTCACCAACATGATGTCCAATAAGACTGGTTGCCTTAATCATCTGAATATTAATATGTAACTCATTAGCTAAAGCCTGTGCAAGCATGGTTTTTCCAGTACCGGGCATACCATAAAAGAGAATATTTCTAGGTGCCCATCCATTGAACTTCTCAGGTTCCTCCAGAAACTTTGTAATGATACGGGTCTTTGCTTTAGCCTTTTCCTGGCCAATCACATCATCAAAACATATGCTCGGATGGTTCTTCATAAGTTCAATCTTAGTTTCAGGAGCAAGTACAATTATTGACGTATTGAATGTGATGTATGAATTATCAGGTCTGACATCAGCTACCTGAAAGGCAAAGTCAGGCATCATCTTCTGATCAAAGATGTACTGTTTTTTATGAACCTTGTATCCGTTCCATTGTTCCTTAGCATATAACTCAAATAATTCCTTGTTGGTAACTTCTATCTGAGGGGATTCAATGAAATTACTTTCAACCGGATAACCTATAGGTTCTAAAACAAGTAACTTTGCTTCTGTTTTACTCTGAACTACCTGTTGTCTAATCTGTTCATCAGACAGGTATCTGCTTTCATTTCTGCTTTTCATTGTATCACCTCATAACTTTTATATCTTTATAATGATATGGGACTCTTCTTCTTTACCCATATTCAATTCAACATCATTAAGCCCATTATACAGGACTTCATAGATTTCCCATAAGGTATCATCATCAGCCTCAATAACAATACCTTCACCAGTTTGTTCTATCCGAGTAATGTCTGGGAAATCAGTACTTAAATCGTTTATTATTTCATCTTGCAGGGTATTGTTTGACATAATAATCCTAAATCAGTAAAAATTGGATTCTTTCAGCAGCTATTGCTCCCTGACTGGCAGCTACAACAATCTGTTTTATGCCACCGGTAACATCACCAACAGCATAAACGCCGTCAACACTGGTTTTCATGTCATCATCAGTATTGATGTATCCATAATCGTTGCATGAAACACCAAGACTAAGAGCTAACTGGTTGTTTGGTATGTTACCAACTGCTATGAATACTCCTCCAACATTAAGGGTTGTTTCTTCACCTGTATTCTTATTTACAATAACAGCTTCTTCAACTCTCATGTCACCTTTAACTTCTTTTAACTGACTGTTCCAATAGATTCTAACACCATTCTTTTCAAGATCTTCTTGAAGTTTAACATCACAGCGTAACTGGTCACGTCTATGGATGATACTGCATTTTACCCCTATACGGTTCAGGTATAAGGCTTCAGTTGCGGCACTATTTCCACCGCCAACAATAATTACCTCCTGACCTACAAAGAAAGCACCATCACAAACGGCACAGTAGGATATTCCCCGTCCACTGAACTCTTCAACACCCGGAACATCTAATGTCTTATGTTCACTGCCTGTTGCAAGAACAACAAATGGTGCGTTGTAAGTGTCTTTACTGGTAGTGACAGTAAAGCCATCATCATTTTTTTCAATACTTTCAACAGTTACAAATTCCTGTACTTCACAGTATTGTTTTACCTGTTCTGTTACGTTTTTCATTAAATCCATACCGGATATTTTATCTACTCCGGGATAATTTTCAACTAAGGGTGCAGTATTTGCTGTTCCACCACTTTGACCTTTATCGATGATAAGAGCATTTAAACCTGCACGTCCTGCATAAATTCCGGCAGTAAGTCCTGCAGGTCCTGCTCCAATTATTATTATATCATACATAATAATTCACTTTATACTTTTTTCCATTATTCATTAATATATTTCTTTAACTTGCTAATTATACTCTTGTAAAAAAAAACAATTATTTATATTTTTTAAAAATATTTTTTATAATTTTAATTTTATGTATTGTATATAAATTTTAAATATTATCAAATTCAAAATAACTCTAGGGATAAAAAATAAATTTAAGTAATAATGGTTATTTACTAAAGAATTTAGGGGATTAAAATGGTGAATAATTTTAAATATTCTGTTGCAAAAGCTTTGGCTAAGTCTTCATTTTATGCTTTGAAGGTTATGCCTACTGGTGGAAAAAGTTTTCCAGGATTATTATTTATCAGGCTTGCAGGTAAGGAATCAATAAATAAACTATCAAAAGACCAGGTAGATATTGGTTCAATACTGATAACCGGAACAAACGGTAAAACTTCCACCACAACTATGATAATAAAAATGTTATCAAGAGACTTAGAAGTAGCAACAAGTGTGGAAAACAATACAATATATGCATTAACTACGGGACTTTTAAGAAACCGTTCACAGATGGGTATATTTGAATATGGTATAAGGGACATTGAGCATGGAACACCTGACCAAGTATGTGCCCTGGTAGAGCCGATAGGTGTAATATACACTAACATATCCAGGGAACACGCTCAGGTAGCAGGTGTAAAGAATCCATTCGAAGATTATGTTAAAGCAAAGACAATGCTGTCACAAACAATGTCAAATGGAATAATAATTACGAATGCTGATGATCCAAACACGACATATATTGGATTGAACAAGGAATCGGACAATCAAGTAATATATTATGGATTGGAACTGGATAATCTGGAAGACATATTTGGTCAAAGCAGTACCAAATGTCCAAATTGTGGTAATCAACTAAAATATGAAAAGCATTACATAAATCAAAGAGGAATATACGCTTGTGATTGTGGGTTTAAACGACCAGAACCTGATGTCAAAGTAACAAAATACATACCAAATGAAAACAGTAGTACAGTAACAATAGAAGTTGATGCATATAATTATCATCAGAAGAAAAACATACAATTTACTCTTGACATGGAATTACACCTAACAGGAATACATAACATTTACAACAGTCTAACAGCAATATCCGCATACACGGCATTCACAACAAATACGAACATTAAAGAAAGCATACTTGATTTCTTCAGCAGTTACAGGTTCACAGTACCACCGGGAAGGTTCGAAGTACTTAACATCGCATCCAAAAAGATAGGGGTTGGACAGGGAGATAATGGTGATGCACTGAAAGTTAACTCAAACTTATTCAACAGTCAGACAGAAGGTGAGATAGAATTTATTTACACTACACCTGATGAACTTGAGGAAGAAATATTTGAAGACCATTCATTATCTATAAAGGCAATAAATCCGAATAAATTGATAGTGATGCCTGGTCGTGTATCATTGGATGCTGCAGAAAAATATTATAATCAGTTAAAGGATCATTATAACTCAGAATATATTCCGGTAGAATTTGATTTCGAACAGAGGATTAATAAGATTGTTGAATTAATTCAGAATTCAGAGTATGACAACATCATAATATCCGGTTGCGGGGAAGAAATAGTATTCTGGGAAGAACTCAAGAAGAAAATAAAGAACCTCAGCTTATGAAAGACATGTTACTAGTAAAACAGTAAATGATTTCATATTTAACTATTTTTTTATAAATATTATTTTTAAAAATCAGCCAGTTATAAAATATTAAAAAGGGGGTTAATTGGAAGTATAATCAGTTGATTATCTTCTGTATCTCCTGTGTTAACAGTTTACTAACAGTTTTACCATCAGCTTTTCCCTGGAATTTTGCCATGGCTTTTCCCATAAGTGGTCCCATAGCACCCATCTTACGTTCTTTAATCATTTGCTTGTTTTCTTCAACAATTTCCATTATTCCAGTACTGATAGTTTCTTCAGACAACTTTTCAAGATTGTTCTTTTTAACAGATTCCTGTGGAGAAATGTCATTACATGCATCTTTGAAGATAACCTCTGTTTTAGCCGCAGGAATAACATCATCATCAACTAAAGCAAAGATCTCAACTAAAACGTCTTTGTCCAATTTATTCACATCAAATCCGTCACGTTTCAAGTCTCTTATAGTTGAAACGATATCTGATGCAATCTTGGTAGCATCCATGTTAGGTAATTCCTTCTTAATGTCCTCAAATAGGTCCGCATTATTACGTTGCACTAACTGTTCTGCTAATTCATCACTTAAGGAGTACTCTTTCTGGATACGTTCTTTTTTAACTACTGGTAACTCTGGTAGGTTGGATGCAATCCTGGCAACTCTTTCAGGGTCAATAATTTCTGTCGGAATGTCTGTTTCCACATACATTCTGCTGGCGGTAGGTAATGGTCTCATATATTCTGTGTTACCATTGTCCTGTACACGTCTTGTTTCTTCAGGAACTCCTTCCAATGATTGTTTTGCACGTTTAATTACTTCACTTAGTGCATTATGTGCTTTATCTTTTGGTCCTGCAACAAGTATGAATGCATCATTGTCCTCAAGTAATAAGTCCCTACGTATAGTATCTACTTCTTCCTGTGTAATACCATAGTTTGGCAATTCATCAGTATGGAATAGTCCTGAAACTCCCATTTTCTTTCCATGTTCGGAGAATTCTGTTCCCAATCTTTTGTCAGGCTGAACTTCACGGCCTATGAGTCCATCAAATCCTTTAAGTTTAATGGCTAATACTCCACTATTGTTTTCTTCAAGTATGGATTTGACAACCTTGGATTCTGTGTTTTCAAGTAATTCTGTAACATCATATATGCAGGTTTCTACTTTGGCATTTCTTTCTTTCAATTCTCTGGATATCTCTATGAGGTTCAGTTGTCTTTGCACCTCATTTTCTACTATTGTCGGCATCAGGTCAAGATCCTGCACACCTTTAACTTCTATCCTTGCTCCTTCCCTGATGGAAATGTTAAGGTCCTGTCTGATAGTACCCAATCCTCTTTTTACTTTAGTACTTCTTAATATCTGACCTAACTGGTATGCAACTTGCTGTACCTGTTCTGGATGGTGCATATCAGGGGAGGTTGTTATTTCTGCAAGAGGTATTCCTAAACGGTCCAGTCTGAATACTATTTTTCCTTCCTCTTCACCGATACGACGTGCAGCATCTTCTTCCAAACCCAGTGTTTCTATTGTCACATTACCGAATTCTGTTTCAACATATCCATCTGTTGCTAATATTCCAGTTCTTTGGAATCCGCTGGTGTTACTTCCATCAATTACCTGTTTTCGCATTGTATGGAATTCGTCAACTACTGTCATGTTCATTAGACTGGCAAGTATGATTGAAATATCCACGGCTTCCTGGTTTAGTTTTGCAGGAGGTTCTTCATCTGCTTCTACAAGACACGTATGATGGTTATATGCTTCATATACAAATTGAAGGTTACGTTGTGATTCTTCGTATGCTGCTCTGTCTATTTCACCAAGTTCACTTTGTGTTGGTCTTAATCTACGGTATATTTTACGTTCTGGTTCTTTATCTGTTAATGAATTTGGACATCTGCAGAATAGTTTGGTTTTACTGTCCAGTTGTTGGTGAATTTCCAGTCCCATCATTAATCCTAATTCTTTATAATCAAATTTATCTTCAGACATAATTCTTTTCCCCTAGTTTTTTATAAAGTAATTCTGGGATAATGTTGTATCCATTTCTCCTTTAAGATTGTTTTGCATAATCTTACGTATTTCATCCACATCATCTGTTTGACCTGCAGCCCATGAAAGTTTTGTGTATGCTGTTTCAGGTATCATGTCACTTACAGGTATTACGTTTGCATGTAACAGTCTACGTCCGCTACTCTAAACATTCATGTTGTATGGCCAAATATGCACTGTGAAGTCATTACTACAGGTATTTTTTCGTTTGTTGCACGTTCTATTTTCTCTATTACGTCATCACTGCAGTGTCCGAGACCTGTTCCTTCCAGGACTATTCCGTCATAACCTTTGTCTGTGTACATGTCAATGATTTCAGGGTCAATTCCAGGATACATTTTAACTAAAGCTACCTTTTCTGCAAGGTCATTGTTTAATGCCAGTTCCACTTCGTTTCTTTTTGTGTATCCTACTTCCATGTCATTGATTGTTACCTTGTCGTTTGCTATTGTTGCCAGCGGATTCATGTTTATGCTTGTGAATGTGTCACGTCTTGAGGTATGCATTTTTCTTGCTCTTGTACCACGGTGCAAGTCGCATGTTGGATCATCTTCATTAGAATGCATACATATGCTTACTTCGGCAATGTCTGATTTTGCTGCTACTACTGATGCCATCAGGTTTGTGAATGCATCACTGGATGGTCTGTCTGAACTTCTTTGTGCTCCTGTGAGAACTATTGGTACTGGCGTGTCTATCATGAAGCTTAGTGCTGATGCTGTGTAATGCATGGTATCTGTTCCGTGTGCTATGATAACTCCGTCAGCTCCATTGTTTATTTCATCATATACTGCTTCTGCCGTTTCTTTCCAGTATCGTGGGGTCATGTTTTCACTGAGTATGTTGAATATTGCTTTAGCGTTGATGTTAGCATAATCCACAAGTTCTGGTGTTGCACGTAGTAAGTCATCTGCTGTGAATGCAGGGTGTACTGCTCCTGTTTTGTAGTCAATTACACTTGCAACTGTTCCTCCTGTAGAAAGAATTGATAAGTTGTCTTTATCTTCTCGTATCTGTTTGTCTACTGGGTCTAATTCTATTTTGGGTTTGCTGCCTTCACTTATTTTCTCAATTTTTGCGTCTTTAACATCTATTCCAATGTTGTATCCGCTGCTGAGTTTAACTATTAATGTGTTTTCGTTTGAATAATCTGGTTTTTCCAGTAACATTCCTTCATGTTCTATGCCTGGTTTTGTTACTTTAATCGTGTCTCCCACGGTTATGTTTGATATTTCCAGAAATTCTTTGAGATATCCTTCATATGCCAAGGTTTTCTTCCTCCAAGAAAGTTTTTTTTCTATTATTATTGTGATAATTATTCTTTAATCATGTTTGATTTTGTTAATTTAATAATTAGCAATATTTAATTATATCTTTTTCTTAGTTTTTATTTTTTCTTAATTATTATATCTATTATAACTTTTTACTACATAAGTTATCACTTATTTCTTATCCTTTTATAACTTATTTCTTATCCATTTATAACTTATTTCTTATTAATTATAAGTTATAAGTAACTAAGTTATTACTTATAAGTAATTTATAATAATCATTCTCAACAAAGAACATAATTAAATATAAGCAATAATTTCTTAAGGAGCAAAAACATGGCAGAAGAAAAAGTCAACTATGGAAAACCAGAAGGAAAAGAGGGAGAACAATTATTGGACAATATGGATTACCATCATACACCAGTATCACTATGGAGCATAGATCATATGAAACTTCAAGAGACAGATACTGTTTTAGATATTGGCTGCGGAAGTGGATTAAACGTTAAACGACTTCATCAAAAGACACCAAAATCAAAGACATATGGGGTGGACTATAGCAGTACAAGCGTTAAAAAATCGAAACTACTGAACAAAGAACTGATAGAATCACAGGATGTTGAAATTATTCAGGCAAACGTACTGGATATGCCCTTTGAAGAAGAATATTTTGATGTCATAACAGCATTTGAAACAGTATATTTCTGGCCGGACATAGTGGATTCATTTAAGCAAGTAAAAAGAATCCTTAAGAATGATGGAAAATTCTGCATAGTTCTTGATGCAAATGGAATCTATGCACCTGAAATAGAAGAAGTAGCAATAAAAGAAGGTTGCACATTTTACACAGACGAAGAATTAGTTAAATTACTTAAAGATGCAGGATATACTGATATCACAGTTTATAATAGAAAAAGACTTGAAAACAAGAAAGTCATCAAACAAATAACACGAAACTCTTATAGTGAAGAAACAGTGGATGAATATCTCGAATCCGAGATAGAAGAAGATGAACCAGTCACACCTGAATGGCTGTGTATAATTTCAAAAAAATAAGGTTATAGGAGACAGTTTAATCTCCTTTGTTTGGAATAACGAGGATAGGTACTTTAGTATGTCTGACAGTTTTTTCAGTTACACTACCCAACAGGAATCTGTCAAGCATGTGTTTACCACTGCTTGCAATTACTATTAAATCAATATCTTCCTGTTCGGATATTTTAAGTATAACATCTGCAGCATTACCTTCAATAGTTCTGGCACTAATCTTAATATCTTTGGCTTCAGATCCTTTTTCTTCCTCAAGTTCTCTAATGATTTTTTCTACTCTTGAAATAACTTTTTTACTTTCTTCTTCAAGAATCATTTCAGATTTTGTTATCAGATCTTCTTCTGGTAATCCTGTTAAATAAACACTGTCTACAACGTTAAGAATAATAATTTCCGCATCCTCAAATTCAGCGATTGTTAATGCATGGGCAATAGCTTTTTCTGAATTTCTTGATCCATCTGTAGGTAATAATATTTTGTTATACATAATTATCCTCCCCTGTCTGTTTTAAAAACATTTTTTCATGTCTGTTATAGAATTATATTATTTGCCTTTAATATTAGTTGTGTTAATTATTTATGAAGCTATGCACACATTTTTTATTTTCATTTTTTAACTTTGTTTGTTGCTTTTCATTAATACGGAGGAATCTGTTCTGATTTTTATAAATTTAGGAAGCATTAAACTGTCAGAGTTATTTGCAGATTCATTTAATGTCATAACAAATATTTTAAAAAAAGTTTTATAGTGGAGATTAATAATATTTGATGGAGTTTAGTCTTCAGAGTATTCTACTAATATTTTCTTTGCAGCAAGGATAGTTTCGTTGTCATCGTTACTTACTGCCTGTTTTAGGTTTTTAATAATGTTGAACAGCATCTTGTCAACAATACTGTGAGTTAGCATATCTAACTTTTTAGTATCCTTGTCTGATAAATCAAGCATTTTCAATGTTTTTTCCAGTTCCGTCTTTCTTACCTTTTCGGCTTCAACATTTAATGCAGATAATATTGGTGTTATTTCCATCTGCTTAAGAGCATCCTTAAGTAGTATGGTTTCCTCTTCAATAATTGTTTCTGCTTTTTCTGCTTCTTTTACACGTTTTTCCACGTTTTTGTCTCTTATGTAACGTAAGTCATCTAAGTTGTATAGTTTAACATTTAATTCCTTAACATCCTCGGATATGTCACGTGGGTTTGCCAAATCTAACATTAACATGTTACTTAAATGTTCTTCAGGTAGGAATGAGAGTCTTTCCTTGTCAATCAGGGAGTGTGGTGCTCCTGTAGCACTTATAAGAATATCTATTTTATGTAATGAATCATTCATTTTCTTGAATTTTATTGCCACACCATCTAATTCTTCTGCTAATTGCTGTGCCTTGTCGTAGGTTCTGTTAGCCACTACTATTGCATTGGTTTGCTTGTCAAGTAATGCTTTTGCAACTACTGTTCCCATTTCACCTGCACCTACAATAAGCACGTTTTTATTTTTCAGCGTACCATATTTTTCTTCGATAAGTTCTACGGATGCACTGCCTATGGACACTCCACCTTCGTTGATGTGCGTATTTTTTCTTATTGCTTGTCCTACATGTATTGCTTTTGTGAAGACTTTCTCTAGTTTTGGACCTATTGTTTCTTCCTTGATAGCCTTTTTACGTGAATTCTTTATTTGTCCGAGAATCTGGTCTTCTCCCATAATCATTGATTCTAATCCTGATGCTAATCTTAGTAGGTGGTTTATTGCGTTGTCACCTTTTTCTACAATGAATGTTGTTGTGGGGATGTTGATGTCCTTTTCAAGAATTAAATATATTTCATATCTGTTACAAGTTTTTATTTTGATTTCTTCTAAAACTTTAACATTGTTGTGTATTTTTTCGTTTAATGCATCTAGTTTGGCATATGAATTTTCCATAGAACCAACATCAGCTATTTTAAAATCTATTCTCATATTTACTAGCATTATTAATCTCCCTTAATGCTTGTTTTCAATGTTCTTTTATTAGTTTAGTATAAAAGCAGTTCTTTTATTATATCTCACTTTAATAATACTTAAATTTTACATCATACTTTATTCAAGTAAAATTAATTGGATAATAATTTTTCTTGAACATATTTCACAGCTTCTTCCAAATTGTGTTGACTAATATATTTTTGAACAGTTTCATCCTCTTTTATCTTAATCATCATTTTTTTACGTTCCGCCTGGGAATCAATATTTTCCTTCAGCAGTTGTCTTACTTGTTCCTGCAGTTCAATATTAAGAATATCCTCGGGGGTTATTACACTTTGAATTTTCTTACGCAACTCCTTTGCCATTAAAGGACTTTTTGAGTCGGTGTACAGTGACACGGTTACACTACCTAACTTAAATGTGGACGGTACAATAACATTGCTGAGGTCTATGTTACTGGCACAGTTGACAAGTTTGTCCTTGGCCTTAACAGCTATTTCCTCATTTAATTCCAAATTATTTGTTGCAACAACAACAAGATCTGCTTCATCTATTAACCTGTCACGTTCGGAATCTTCATAAAAGATAGCTCCTTTTTCTAGAAATTCTTCCTTAATCTCTGGATCAATTGAATGGGCTAATATGGAAACGGTAGCATCAACATCTAAAAATCGTCTGGCTCTGCGGATACCTACACTTCCTGTGCCAATTATTAAAACGTGTTTATTTTTCATTTCTAAAAATAATGGAGTAAGTCCCATAAAAATAACATCCTCGTAAAATATGTAAAAAATAGTAAAAAAAGGTTAAAATTATAAACTTTTAAGTCTGAGGTTTTTTATAGCAGTTTTTAAATCATTTCCAGATTCATCCAATGCTTTTTTAGCTTCATCAAATGATATGTCAAATGTTTCGGCAAGTGAAGTAATGTCATCATCAGAATATGAAACGTTATTAGCTTTTGAATGACTTAATATTTCTTCTGCCAACTGTTTCTTAAGGGTCATATATTCATCGTGTGAAATACCATTTGCTTGTAATTCCATGTCTCTTAAAGGACAAGGTTTGGAATCTTTACAACACCATACGAATGAACCGAAACATGTTGTTGCTCCTAATCCTAACTTGGTTTTCTTTGCAAATTCCTGTTTAATATCTACAAATTCCTGAGGACTAAGTCCTATTTCTGCAATTTTTGTATGAACAGGGCATGGTTTTACTGGTGGACAACAGAATGCAAGTCCCCTAGCATCTCCTCCTCTACATACATGAGCTGGTGCATCATCCCATCCCATCATTATCACTCCTTAAACGATTAAATGTGTTTTTATAAATTTAATAATTTTATTTTTTTCATTCAATTTTCATATATAAAATATATTATATTCTATCAATTATAATAATTTTTTGAATATTTTAAAAAATAAAGTCATTTCACGGCTAAAATAATAAAAAAAGATAATTTTAAAATAATATAAGTTAAATTCAACATTTACATGAATATGTGGTCTATGTCTCCTTCTAACGCTGCTCTTGCAACAGATACACTGTCAGCACCATTATCTAACATTTTCATATAGTCATCATGTGTTTTGACAGAATTATTTCCAATAACATGTAGGCTGGTTTTTTCACAAATCTTGTTTAAAATATCATAATCAGCTTCATCAACGCCGGGATTCATACAGTCAACATGTAAATAATCAACATTATATGAATTGATTATTTCAACGACTTTTAATGTGTCAACATTTTCCACATTAGCTCTGATTTTCACACCAATTTCTTTCTTACTGTTGGTGGTAAGTTCTTCCAGCATTTCTTCCAATAAGGGGGTATTGGTTAATAACGCTTGACCGGTTCCTGCCTTAAGCATAGGTTCTTGCCTACAGTGTGCATTCACTTCAAATATATCAATGTTCTTATTTTTATAAAGAACTTTATATGATGAGGCTTCAGAAGCTCTTAGATTAACGCTTATTTTACCATTCCATGATGGATTATAATCTTGTATGACTTTAATAAATTCATCAATATCTTCTGATATGTGGTGTGGACATGTGAAAAATTCTTTACGGTCGTTGGTCATATTTTCTAATCCTGCTTTGAATGTTTCTAAGTCAAGATTAAATCCACCCAATGTGATAATATCTACGCCCTGTTTGGTAAACTTTTTACAAAATTCACCATCATTATTTCCTGCCATAGCGGATAAAATATTCATAATTAAACCTCGTCACTAATTTTTTAAGTTAATATTTATTTCATTATTTGTTTTAAATATTCATTTAATCTTATATATTTTTTTTAAAGATGCATTAATACTTATTATAATAGATTTTTAACTAAATTCATATAAGTATTTTCTAATATTATCTTTTAAAAATAGTGGAAATTAATTAAGTATTTTTTTAAGCTAAAATTTTTTCTGAATAAAAAAAAGAATAAATTTAGGAGTTAACTCCTAATTATTGAATTTGGTTTTGGAATAAGTACTTGGTACAGTAACACTATTTAACAGGTTATCCCATGAAGGATTGGTGGAACCCCAATAATTACCTTCAATATTATTTAATGAAGTATTGGTAGCAGTTATAGCGTTACCTGCATCATAAGCATAGTTGTCTATGAGATTTGTATTTGTAATAGTCATATTACCCATGTTTGCTATTGCTCCACCACCAATATTAGACGCATTTATATTATTACCAATTAAATCAGAGTTACTTATTATTACATTTGAAAAAGTATATAATACTCCTGCTAATGCCATATCTTTTGCTCTTACAGTATTGTTTGTGAATTTTGTTTTATTTATGGTTAAATTTCCTTCATGTTGGTATAGTACAGCACCATATCCATTATTTGTAGCATTCATTGAATTATAACTGAAAGTATTATTCTCTAATGTAACATATGCTTTAAATCCATAAATAACTCCTCCATATGTTTCTTTTGAATTAACTTTGTTGGAGCTAATTTGTGAATTTTTCATCTCTAAAACTGCTGTTTCAACATATGCTAAAGTACCACCAGCTGAATTTGTTGCTTCAATAGTGTTTGAAGTAAATTTGGAATTTAAAATTGAAACTCCGCTACCTATAGATCCTATTATTCCTCCAATTCCATAATCTGTTGATTTAATTGTGTTGGATGTAAAAGTACTGTTATCTATTACAACAGCACCATAAATGCTTCTTATAACTCCACCAGTAACATATTTACCTGTAACACTGTTTTTCTTAAATGTTGTTCCATTAATAATTATATCACCGGAATCACTGTATATTACTGATCCTCCTGTGGAATTACTTCCTGTTACCTTATTGGAATCAAATGTACAATTTGTTATATAAGTGGTGTTGTCATATGTTCTTATTGCTCCACCTTGACTATTGATATTTGTTACAATATTGTTTATGAATTCAGTATTTGTTACATTTAATATTCCATTGGTATATATTGCTCCTCCAGAATAGTTTCCACTACCAGTATTATTCACAAATCTTGAATTTGTTATAGTTAATTTACCTGAAGTAACAATTGCTCCGGCACTAAATTCTTGGGTACTTTTACCGTTTTTAATTGTTACACCATCAAGTGTTAGTACTACATTACGTTTACTCATATTGAATATTGGTTGTCCTTTATTTAATCCATCAATAATTGTTTTATCTCGTCCACTACCAATAATGGTTATAGAATTATTTAACATAATTCCAGAAGCACTATATGTTCCTTCATCCAGATAAACTGTACCAAACAATGTGATATGGTTAATAGCATGTTCAATTGTTTTGAATGGATGATCTTTATCACCTAAGTTACTATCACTACCTGTTGGACTTACATAAACATTTTTCTGATGGGAAATAATCATAGTATTACTATATGAACTGGATTCATAAATACCATTTTTTTCGTATGTTGCATAATATTTCACTGTTTTTCCATCATATTTACTAGCAACAGTATAATCTAGTGTTGCATATCCATTAGAAACATTAGCACTACCAATGTATTCATCATTAATATAATATTTTACAGTACCCATCATAACATTATACTTTTCTTCATCAATAATATTTAACGTGATTTGAGTAGTGTTACCTACTACTGCATTAATTGAATCTCCATTAATAGTAGTACCATATCTTGTTACACTAAGAAGACTATTACTTGAAGAAGACTTGTAAATTTGAGAACCGTGATATGCACATGTGATTTTATAATCACCTACATCATATGAATTTAAGGTATATCTTAATTTTGCAGTACCTTTGGATACTTCCACAGTACCTAAAACTTTATTTCCTAAAGTAACGGTCACATTTCCTTCAGTAACAGCATTTTGACTTTCATCTAATAATCGTGCCGTAATTATTATTTCATCATTTGGTTTAGCTTCTAAACTACTTGCAGAGATAGTGGTTTTAAGTTTGGTAACTTTGTATGTTCCATTTCCATATGAATTGTTATATTTCCAATCTCCAACATAACTAGCATATATGTAACTTAATGTAGCTGTTTCATAATTTGATTCATATTTATATTTTGCATATCCGTTATCTACTGCAACCGTCGCTATAGTTTTGTTATCTTTCTTAAATGTAACATTACCCTTAGTTACCGGGTTATTGAATTCATCAACTATTGTTGCAGTGATTGTAATATACTTTGAAGGTATTGTTGAAATGTTTGGAACAAGAACTCTTGTATTTAATTGTTCTAAACTTAATATACTTTCTCCTGAACTGCTTAAAACTGTCTCAGTAGAATTACCTTTTGCAGTTATTGTGAATTGTTTTTCATATAATGTGGAAGGTAATTTATAATACAGATTCACGATTCCCATTTTATTGGTTTTATTTGAACCCATAATCAACTTACCAATGGAAAACTCAACATTCATGTCTTTAACAGGATTTCCAAGTTCATCAGTAATATTAGCAGTAAATAATGTAGTATTTCCCGCTTTAGCAGAAACATCTTTTACTATGATACTGCTTTTTAACTTAGCAATTGTTAATGTGGAGTTAACGGTTTTAGGTTTATACATGTAATTTCCATTATATGTTGCATTTAGGAAATATGTTCCTGGAGACAAGTCAGCAGTATACTTAAATGTACAAGTACCGTTCGTAAAATTCACAGTTTCAGAAACATTGGTATTATTTATCTCAAATAAAATTGAACCAAATGCGTTATCATCTAAATTCACAATTAAATCTTCAGTTGTTGAATATTTAACAGTATAATTATCCATATTCATACTTGCATTTATTTTTCCACCTTCTGGTGTCAAAGTTAAGGTCACATTTAAAAGTTTTTCATTGTAATATTTATCCCCAGAATAATTGAAGTATAATATATAATTTTCATTTTGATAACTTTCTGGAATCAAATAAGAATATAATACTTGACCATATTCTACAACAATATTTTCACCAATAACATCATCATCAATCTTTAAAGTTACTGTTCCAGTAGAATCATATGGCATTAATGCAAAGAATTTTTTAACTTTCCCTGGATGAATTTCAGAACCTGCTAAACGAACATCAGGATCTTCCTTTACATAAACATTAAATGTGGTGTTACTTTCAAAATTTTCATAGTTTGTGTTTCCACCATATCCTATTGTCACATTGTTTTTTCCTAATACTTTAGTAACATTTGTGAAAGTATATTCTCCTGTTTTTTCTGTTTTTGCCTTGTATAATTTACCATTAATTATTATAAGTACATTGGTGTTACTAATTGCTCTGCCATTAACATCTGTAAATTTACCTGTAATTGTAATATTATCACCAAGTAATGTTTCAGGTATTTCATTGTATGTTATGGTTATGTCTTGTTTTTCTACTTGGAATGTGGTGTTTGTTTGGTAGCTGTTGTAGTTGGTGTTTCCGCCGTAGCTGAGTGTTACGTTGTTAAGGCCTACTGCGTTTGCTGTT
>CAZUHM010000036.1:0-16933 GCA_964620575.1 uncultured Methanobacteriaceae archaeon
AAACTAAAAAAGTAATACTAAAAAAATTCAAAAAATAGTTTTGTCAAATACTCAATTTGAAATAATATTACTAATTATGCGATACCATTAAAAAATAGAATATAGAAATAATTACTTATGCAAATTATGGCCGACGTGGGTGGAATACCTGGAAAAAATTGTAGGGGTTTTTGTGACTACTGCTATTTTAAGAACGTTAAAGACACAAAAATCCTAGGATGCAAGAACTGTCCCCCAGGACAGATTGGATGTCCTCACTGTACAACCGAAACTAATATGACTAGAGATTATTTCCCGTCATATCAAGTATTGTCCACATTGCAAACAAACATTTTTCAGAGGGAGATTCCACAAAATACAATAGTAAACATCACAGGAGATGGAGATGTAAGTTGTTATCCCGATTTACTGAACTTAACCAGAGGAATTAATGATATGGGACTACCGATACATTTAGGATATACCAGCGGAAAGGGTATTGATGATGCAGGCATTGTTGATAAATTAATTAATAATGGAGTAACCGAAACCACATACACAACATTCTCCACTGACCCTGTTTTAAGAAAAAGATGGATGAACGACCCCACACCAGAAGCTTCAGTAGAAGCATTGAAAAGATTTTGTGAATCATGTGATGTTCATGCGGCATCAATTATAATACCTGGTGTTAATGATGGTGAAGAATTAGCCAGAACCTGTGAAAATCTAGAAAGTTGGGGAGCAAAAGCTCTGATTTTAATGAGATTTGCCAACCACAGAAACCAGGGACTGATATTAAATGATGATCCCATAATTCCTGGAATCAAACAACAATCAATTGATGAATTTGAACAACTGGTAATCGAAACATCTAAAGAATATAATTTAAGAGTGACGGGTACACCCGTATGTGATCCGGAAACAGACAGTCCTTATGCTTTATCAAAGGATAAAAATAAAGAATATCTTGAAATCCTAACACCGATTAAAGCAGAAGCTACCATCATTACCAGTAAAATTTCTGCCAAATATATTGAAAAAATACTGGAAAATCTTGGTGTGACAGAACATGTCAATGTTGTTGCAACAGAACAGGAAATTGCCTGTCTTATAACAGAAAGAGATTTGAGAAATATTGACCTGAAAGAAGTGAAGGATACTGTCATAATCCCCGGCAGATGCTTTGTTCATGATATGGTTGCCGAGGAAATATTTAGAAGCGATGGAAAGTTCAGATTAATTCATAGAGGTCCTGACTTGTTAACTGTTGATGGAGAAATGAGTGGAACATTAACAAGAGAAGATGTTTTGAAGCATGAATTATATGCATTTGAAGATTTAATTGAACTGATAAATTACATGGGCGTTAAATTCTAAGAGGTTCATTGATATGAAAGGAAAACTTATTGGGGACATACTTGTTGTAAAGAAGGAGCCTGAAGATTTAGATGAAATAATTAAACTGCCATACATAAACAAAGTAGTGAAACTTGGTAAGATTCACGGCCAAAAAAGAGAACCTGATGTTGAAATGATTTATGGTGAAGGTACTGAAACCGTTCATAAGGAAAATTACTGTAAATTCAAGTTTGATGTTGCCCGCATAATGTGGTCAAAGGGAAATACAGGTGAAAGATTAAGAATGAGCACTTTACCGGAAAGTGATGAAACCATTATTGACATGTTTGCAGGTATCGGCTATTTCACTATCCCCATGGCAGTACATTCAAAGCCCAAAAAAATTTATGCCATTGAAATTAATCCTGTTTCATATAATTATTTATGTGAAAACGTTAAACTCAACAAAGTTGAAGATATTGTTGAACCAATACTGGGTGACTGTGGTTTACAGGACTTTGACCACGTTGCAGACCGGATTATGATGGGCTATATCGGTGGAACCCACCATTATCTTGACAGTGCAATGAAATATCTTAAACCCGGAGGAATCATCCATTACCACGAATCCACCCCTGAAGTAATATTATTTGAACGACCGGTCCAAAGGGTTCAAATGGCTGCAGAAAAAGTTGGCAGAAGTATTGAAGTCTTAAATAAAAGAAGCATAAAGAAATATTCTCCGGGCGTTCACCATACTGTAGTAGACATAAAAGTTAACTAAATATTATTTTGTAGTTTAACCGCCTTTTCATAAACTTTTTCTTTTAAATATTTTTCATTAATATATTTTTCATAGACAGGTAACCTTTCCTTCAAAGAATATCCTATCCTACTTACTGTGTTTTCAAGTTCAGATATGCTTGGCCACTTGTTTTCCGGATTAACATAATCCTTTGTTAATGGAGAAATTCCACCCATATCATCAGCTCCACATAATATAAAAAAGGACATCAGTTCCCTGTTAAGATTTGGAGGTATTTGAATACTTACATCCGGAAACATTACTGAAGCCAATATCGTTAATTTCAGCAAGTCCATAACTGATGGTTCAGGATAATCTTTCATAGGAATGTTACTTTTAGGTTTGAAATTTTGAATGATTATCTCCTGAATATGACCATATTTATCCTGTAATTTCCGGATAGCATAGAATGAATCTATATGATCCTCCATTGTTTCACCTATCCCTATAAGTAAACCTGTCGTGAAAGGAATATTTTCTTTTCCTGCATTTTTTATAAAATCCAGTCTTTTATCGGGATTTTTTCCGGGACTGTCCTTATGTGCAATTGTTTTTAGAAGTTTTTTATTTGTCGTTTCCAACATTAATCCCATTGATGCATTAACCTGTGATAATCGTCCCAAGTCAGTCTTTGATATTATTCCCATATTTGTATGTGGCAAGATTTCATATTTGTTCAAAATGATTTCTGACAAGTAATACACATAGTCCACCATTGATTCAAAGCCGTATTCTTCCAACTGATTCTTAACATGTTCATTTTTATCTGAAGATTCACCGAAAGCAAATAATGCTTCTGTACAAGAATATTCCTTTGCTTTTTTTATCATGTCAAATACCCTGTTCTGATTCATTACAAGATATTCTGCGTCGTCCACATTTTGTTTAAATGTACAGTATCCACAGTTGTTCTGGCAAATATGTGTTAACGGTAAAAATACGTTTTTAGAATAAGTAATTTGATTGCTTGATTTTTGTATGTTAATTTGTTTTATTAAATCAAGGGAGGTGTTTATGTCCGCTGTTAAAATTTCTTCAGCTTCATTTCTTGATATTGTGTCCATTGTCATCACAAAAAAAGTTTTAAAGAGAAGATGGATCAAGACGGATTATCATTGTTTCTACAAACATTGGACCAAAACCTGATCTGTCCATGTATAGAACAACATATACTGCCAGATCATCTATTTGACCTATTGCATATTCTGCATGAAAACCTGTTGTTTCAAATATGTTTTTTAAATTTTCAATCCCATCCAATCCCTTGGATTCATCATAGACTTCTTCTGTTTTACGGAATACTGAATCTATCTGGTCAGTATATTTTCTTGCCTTTTCTGACTCTTTTTCGATTTTCTTAATGTTAAGTTCATCAAACAGTTCCATAAGTCTTGAATACATATTTTCAGGTTTTACCTTATTGTGTGTTTTTCCTCTGATAATCATTGATTCTGTACTGTGTACTACTGGTTTACAGCCTTTAAAAGCGTCCATTTTTTCCATTATTGGTCTTGATATTTCCATTACTTCCATATTATCTCCTCATAAATTGTTTTCTTGTTTTAATTCTCCCATTGATGCTACTTTTTCAGCATATGCGTTGTGTTGATGTATGCTTTCTTCATTGACTTGTTTAATTGTAACCAAAGAATTGTCCGGTAAATCAGAATATTTATCCAGCAATCCTAAAACCATGTTTCTCACACAGTCTTCCACAAATACCGGGTTTTTGTGGGCATTTGTTACAATTTTGTTTTCGTCAGGTCTTTTTAATATTTCACAGACAGGTGAACTCATTGAATTTTGGATTATCGTAATTAAATCATCAACATTTACATCCTGATTTTCTGATACTTCCAACAATATCGTGCCTATACCCCTTTGGTTATGTGAAGCAAATGTAACTGTTTCCAATACCTTATTTGTCGTTTCTTCATCTAAAAATTCCAGAAGTTTTTCTTTAGATGCCTGTTCTACTGATTCCTGTGCACATGGACATACAGTCATTCCTATTACTTCAGCACCAATCATCTTCCTGACGGATATGTTTCCATCATCATCTTTTATTGCTATTGCCTTTGCAATTATGTGTGTCGTTTCCTGTGTTTTTTTATGTGTGACCGGAGAATATTTGTTGATTATATATTCGCTTTTTGCTTCTGTTTCTGCTCTAACTGCATATTCATGTTTTTCCAATAATCTTTTCACAAGGTTTGCACATATGCTTTCTATATGAATTTCCATCTGATTTGTTGACTCGTCTATTATTTCAGATATTGCCTCCGGATTTCTGGACATGTGCACTCCTTTTTGTGTGCTAGGTAAATCCACAAAAGCGTTAAATGTTGGCAATAGAATTATCGGTCGTTTATTATCCCGATTTATTTTGACTAATTTTTTCACTCCGGTAACACCAACTCTTGTTAATGAGATAGGTGCTTGGGGTTGCTTATCCTGAGTATCTGGAAATTCCGGTATAGACATTATTGTTATCTCTCCTAATTACTATATCATAAAATATAATTTTCTATAATTCTTTTTTGTTTGTGCTAATATTTTAATAATTCTAGAAAAAACAGTTTTAAATTATCAGATTTCATTGAATCTAAAATAAAAAAAATATTAAAAAAAAGTGAGTATTGATAATTTCTATATAATGTACTTTGAAAAATTCAAATAGTTTTATGAGAAATAATTTCAAAGGATTCTATTTAGAAACTCATCATTGAAGAATTTAATTCTTCTTTAACAATATTTAGTACAGTTTGAGTGTATGTTTTTGTAACATTTTCTTCTTGTAATAATAATTTAATGAATTTATTTAATTCAAATGTGTTTTTGAATTTGGCAATAATTATTCCATCAAATTGTCCTGTTACATCATAAACTGCTAATAAATTATTTTTAAATGGTTCTTTTTCAGTTAAATGTGATACTGTTCCGCCTTTAATTTCTATACCTATTACTGCTGTTAGGGTATATCCCAATTTTTCATGATCAATAACTGGAACAAATTTATTAATTATACCTGATTTTGTTAATTTATCTACACGGTTATGTATTGTTCCTACAGACACTCCCAATTCACGAGATATTTTTCGGTAAGATTTTCTTCCATCAACGCTTAATAATCCTAATATTTGTTTATCGAGAGTATCCATAGTTAATGTCATGTTTTCGGGTTCATTCCCGTAATCGTCTTGGTTTTGATTCATAAAATCCCCACTAATTTGTTATAAATAATATTTCTATTTATTAAATATATCTTATAATTACTATTTAAGAATTAATATATATAAACCTTTTTGATTAATTATTAATAAACAGTAAAATTATGAATTTTTTTAATTTATATGAAAAAAATAATATATTATTTCAGAAAACTTTAAAAATGATTAATAAATTTATAAAACATCAAAATTAAAAAGCACCAAATAGCCCATTTAGACATCAATTGAAAACTTTTTATAAAGTGTTTAAAAATATATTCAAGAAGTTATAGAATAGAAAAAAAATAATGAACCTTGAGTAAACATTTTAATTATGTTCATATTATTAACAAAGCCCTTCTAAAAAATGTATGAAAAAATATTAAAAAAACCTGAAAACATATATTATAATAATTAGAAAAAAACATCAAAAAAAATATCAATGGTGAAACTTAATGAAATGGTATGTTGCTTTTATAGTCATCATTTTCTTACTAATCGGTTTTCTTTATGTATCAACATCTGCAACGTCAGATGATATAGAACCGTTAGGCAGACTTGCATTTGTAAAAATAGCAAACCCTGACATGTATCCTGAACACGTACATGCAAACTTACTCGCACAATACGGACAAGAACGCAATTCCAAATGTGCTATCGTTCTACATTACGCAGGTAGTTCCAACTACCGTAACTTCCAGAACGGAGCAGTTTATATTATTGAAATGGCATTCATGGATACTGCAGGAGCACAAGTAAACATAGACTGGAACCAAGTACTAGATTATGGTATAAATGGAGTTCCTGATGATAAATGGAATTATAAAGTTGATGGTGAAATATACGATAATTTTGAAGATGCATGGGCAAGAGTATTAGAAATGGCTAAAGCACAAGGACAAGAAGGACCTATTCCGATGGTATGGCATGGAACAGTAAGAGAAGGAAATATATTCATTAACCCAGGTTGTGGATTCCCATTATATTACCAGGTATGTACAAAAGAATATGGTCATCTTGGAGGAATAATGCATGCTGCAACAGGTTCAATATTCCCATACTTCAACAATCCATACAGATCATATGAAATACAACATGCATCCGAATTACAATATTATTACACCCACAATATGTTAAATTACGAATAATAGTTAACAACTATTACCCATCCTTTTTTTTATACATCTTTACCGAGTGTTTCCTCTTTAACACGAAGTATCAAATTTTTCAATTCATCCAAAGGCATATCCGTACGCATACCAGTTAATTTAAAATGTGTTCTGGAAATAAAATAACCCTCTTTCCTAATCTCATCAATAACATCAACCATTTTTGGAGAACTTGTTTTCAAAGACTTACATAACTTATGAATATCATAAAAAGTAACAGGACCCTCAGCCTCCTCATAACACAGATTAAACAATTTCAGCAATTCCTCTTTTTTATTTAACTTCAATTCTTCAGCAGTTTCAATCATGTCTTTGATGAATTCCTTATCAGAAATGTTACCCAACCACAATGGACCAGCAGTAGCATATCTTTCCCCACACACAGGACACATATCTTTTACTGGAGGAACATAACCATAAAACACTTCCCTATTAAGACAGTGCGGACAATGAGAAATAAAACCAATATTATCCAGTGATTCATTGGTTTTCTTTCCACCACGTTTAACAGTAGCATATATCCTCATATAATGTTCAGTACTGTGAGAAAAAAGAACATGCATATACTTCTGATTTATGGCAAGATTTCTTGCAATGAAAGCCAACAATATTCTTATACCGTTTTCATGACAGTACTCTGATTTATGTGGCTTTGCACCATACTTTCTAAGACACGGATCATGATACGTTCCGCATAAAGCCGAAGTATCCGTAGCACTTATACATATTAATCCACCAGGCCTGATGTTAATAGCAGTAGACTGAGTAAACATTGAAGGAGTTCCGAAAGGATCTATATCAATAATGTCAAACAAGCCCTTATTAGACTGTAACAATACGTTAGCATCATTCTTTTCAACATCAACATTTTCTATACCATTGAGTTGCATGTTATTTTTAGCAATTTCAACCGCCAAGGGATTAACATCCCCCACGAGAACCCTTTCAACACCAGGAATTTCTTTAGAATATCTTGCACCCCTAATACCTGTACCTCCAAAAGCATCAAAAATAGTTATATCATGATCCAATGTTTTCCTATATTGATTCAAAACAACAACAGAAATATCCCTATTCAATTCCATCACAGGATTATAAAAAACCGGTGCCTTAGCAGAAATCTTTTCAAAATCAGGAACTTCAATTTTAACAAGTCCCTCTTCAATATAATGTGTGTCCATCTGTGTAACTTCCTAAATTTAGATTAAATATTTACTTTTATATATTTAAAAAATTGCTAATATACTTTAAAGAAAAGCAAAAACCCACTATGAAAAATAATATTAAGTAAAAATTAGAAAATAAATAATATAAATAAATGATGAAAATAGAGTTTTAACATCATAGGACAAATTAAAGAAATGATAACAATTAATGAAAAAAATAAGGGGAAAATAATATGATAAACATAGCAAAACCAATCATTAGCGATGAAGAAATTGAAGCAGTAACCGAAGTATTAAAATCAGGAATGCTAGCTCAAGGCCCTAAAGTAGAACAATTCCAAACTGAATTTGCACAATATTCAGAAGCAAAACATGGAATTGCGACCAGTTCCGGTACAACAGCACTGCACACAGCACTAGTAGCATCAGGCGTAAAAAAAGGAGACGAAGTAATTACAACACCGTTCACATTTGCAGCAACATCCAACTCAGTACTCTATTCTGATGCAACACCAGTATATGCAGACATCAATCCAAAAACCTTCAACCTGGATCCTGAAAAAATTGAAGAAAAAATAACAGACAAGACAAAAGCAATATTACCAGTACACCTCTACGGACAGCCTGCAGACTTGGACCCAATGCTCGAAATTGCAGAAAAACATGACCTGAAAGTTATTGAAGATGCAGCACAGGCACACGGTTCAACATACAAAGGAAAAAAAATTGGTAGCATCGGAGACTTAGGATGCTTCAGCTTCTATCCAACAAAGAACATGACCACAGGTGAAGGTGGTATGGTCACAACAAATGATGATGAACTGGCAGAAAAATCATCCATGGTTCGTGCACACGGTGAAAGTAAAAGATATGAACAATCATTACTGGGATACAACTACAGAATGACTGATATTGCAGCAAGCATAGGAATTGTTCAATTAAAATACATCGACGAATTTAATGAAAAAAGAAACGAAAATGCAGCATACCTTTCCGAAGGGTTATCCGATGTTGAAGGAATAACCACACCCGAGATTGATGAAAACGTAACCCACGTGTTCCACCAGTACACCATAAGAGTTTCCAAAGACAGAGATACATTTAAACAGTTCCTGACAGACAATGGAATCGGTACCGGTGTACACTATCCTATCGTATTATACAAACAGCCATACTACCAGAACATGGGACTTACAGGAAACTGTCCTGAAGCAGAGCTAGCTGCAAGTCAGGTAATATCATTACCAGTACATCCATCATTAACGACCGAAGAACTAGATACAATTATCGAAACCGTCAAAAAAGGTTCAGAAAAATTATTATAAACTAATCTCCCCTTATAAAACTTTTTTTTTATCCTGATGGATTGTTGCTTATGAAAATTGAAAGACCTGTTTTTAATAAGTATGTTGAAGAAAATGTCTTCGAAACAATAAATAAATATGAACTTATCAAGCCCGATGAAAAAATAATGATAGGCGTATCAGGTGGAAAAGACAGTATTTTAACACTCCACATGTTACATAATTACAGACTGAAGAATGACATTAATTTTAGTATTGAAGCAGTATGCGTCGATGAAGGAATTAAGGGATATAGAGAGGAAGGCATAAAAACGGCGAAGGAAAACTGCAATAAATTAGATATTCCCCTGACAGTTTATTCCTTCAAGAACCAGTGGCACTATGATCTTGACGAAATCAGTGACGTATACAAAAGCACATGTATGCCCTGCGGAGTTTACAGGAGATATCTTTTAAATAAGATTTCAGATGAACATGACTGTGATAAAATTGCAACCGGACACAACATGGATGATGAAATACAGTCATTTCTCATGACATTTGCCAGAAATGACCAGAACAAGTTTCCAAAATTCACCCCGATTCTGGATAAAATTCATGAAAATATGGTCCCCCGAATCAAACCATTATGGAGACTACCAGAAAAAGACGTTGGAATCTGGTGTGTAGTCAATAACATTCCTATTCACGATGAAGAATGCCCATATTCAGTCACTTCCCTTAGAAGTGAAGTAAAACTGATGTTAAATAAGATTGAAGAAAAAAAGAAGGGTACTAAGGAGAATATATTTAAATCATTCGAAAAAACATTCCGAATTAAACAGGAAGATGTGCTGTTAACTTCCTGTGATGAATGCGGACAACCCACAGCTAAAAGCCCATGCAAGGCCTGTGAGATAACTGAAGAGATAAACAGAATCATAACTGGTCGGCAGTTTTAAAAATTGACCCGCCATATATCTCTTCCTGCATGTCCTGAACGGCCTGTGTAGCCAATGCAACAGAGTCGGCTTTTTTCAATATTCTTCTTTTTCTGATGTTCAACGTTTTTCCACAGGTGCATCTTTTTGTCTTCACACCCTCTTTTGAATATAATACCCTGCCGCAGTCACACCTATATATTAAATAACTCATTTTATTTCACCGTTAAAATCCTAATATTGCATTGAGGTATGGTAAAAATACGTTGTTTATCGTAATCAGCACACCTATTGTACAGCCCAGATTTGTTCCGAGCACAACCAGTATAACTCTGAACAGTTTGTTATGCCACAGATCCTTGAATGATTCAAAGTTTCCCAAGTCCCTCAAATCAGCAAATCCCACCTTACGAAGCTTTCCTTCCATCAGTCCGGAAAACCATCCTGCAGCAAGTAAAGGATGTATAACTGTTATTGGTGCAACCAGAAATGCCACAATCGCCGACTGTATTTTAGATCCTGTCAGTAATGATCCCAGAAATGCTCCTCCACCGGCAAATATAATGTAATTTATCAAACCTCCCTGAATGTTAATGCCCGTAAAAAATGCCATTATAAATATTACCACGAAGAGTATCGGAATAAGATATAATATAATCTTAACAACTGAAAAGCGTGACTCCTCCACATAGTTCAATTCATCAATGGAGGGGATAGTTTCCGGTTTTTCCAAGAAGTTCATAATTCCAGTTCTGTGTCCTGCACCAACCACTGCAACAACATTATGCTCTTCCAAGCTTTTTAAGTTATATGCCATGTATGCATCCCTTTCATGAACCAGAGCATTGTATCCTCCAGGTGATGCTTCCTTGAAATAATTCATAACTTCCTGTATTGTATCTTCCTGTTTGAGCCTTTCAATTTCAGCCTCAAATTCCTCTTCAACATCATCCTCTGAAAAGTAAGATGTCAACAGTTCCCATAGGAATTTTAGTTTTTCCTTCAGGGACATTCCATTAATTGTTCTTTTCAGTGTTACTTGAATGTTTCTATCAATCAATGCAACATCTGCATTAACTTCCTGTGCAATTTTTGCTGCCTCAAGCATTTCAGAACCTGGATTGACTCCAACTTCATCCCCCATCTTCTTTTGAGTGTTTGAAAGAAAGGCGGACACCAGCGTCACAATCAGATTTGATGATTTCAGAAGACTTTTCAAATCCATTTTTTCTTCTCTGACAACACCGTTACTATCATCTATTAATTTCTGATATCTGCCAAAATCCAACTCTATTGCTACAATTTCCGGCTTCTTTTCATAAATCGTTTCCCTTACCGTGTCCACACTTTTTTCCGATATGTGTGCCGTACCCACTATTTCCAGTGAAGGTTCATGTATTGGCTCTATTATTTCTTCTGCCATTTCATCAGTTTCTGTTTCATCAGCTGCCATTTGTGAACTTTCATTATTGTTTGGGTATAACCTGATTATTGGCGGTTTACGAAAATGATTCCGGATAATCTTTTCTGAGTCCATGTTAGTCATGTTATCACATTAATAATTAAAAAAATTTTTCAAATTAATTTCGTCAAGTTTACTGTTTCAATAAATTCTATTATCAATATTATGTAACTTATTTTTATTATAAGTTATTTTAAAAAGATGATTAAAAAATGGGAAAATAGAATTAATAAAAAAATTAATATATAATATTAGGATAATGATATGATGAAAATTATTACTACACCAATGTGTGAAGATGTTCTAAGAATATCAGGACTAAAAGAATATGAAGTTGTTAAACCCACGGAAATTAAAGATGCTGATGTAGCCATATTATTATCAGAAACAAAGTCAGAAATTCCCAAGATATCAATTAAATTAAATACTTTCAGACAGGTTTATGACAGTATCATACTTATTGAAAAAAAGTTCAATACCACTGCAGATGAAAAAGAGGTTCAAAGTATTAAGCATTTGATTGATGAAAATAATCAGAAAAAAGATAATAGAAAAGATACTAAAGTAAAAGTATACAGTAACTTTTTGAAGGATACACTCATTGACATGGGTTTTACGGTAGATGATGAAGATTACGATTACATCATAATGCCTGATTATATGGACGCAGATACCGAAAATCAGGAAAATGTGATAATTGTACCATCCCATAAGAATGTTTCAAATAATATTATTGAAAGAGTTAAAGACAGATATGATTTACTGGAGAGGAAATTATGTATGAAACAATGACATATACTGGTGGTATTCATAAAAATTATGAAATAGAAGAGTTAATCGAGGACCTGGGCGGATTCATTTTACAACGAAACGAATCACAGCTAGACATTACATTAACATTAGCAATACCTGCCGAAGATATTGATAAAGTTGAAGCAAAAGCAAAGGAATTACTGG
Source organism: uncultured Methanobacteriaceae archaeon (assembly GCA_964620575.1). Lineage (GTDB taxonomy): Archaea > Methanobacteriota > Methanobacteria > Methanobacteriales > Methanobacteriaceae > Methanosphaera. Next base: position 12,313 of record CAZUHM010000036.1, read on the forward strand.
GTGACGTGGAACTATCACCTCTTGCCAGTACGGAAATTGCTGTTGTATCACCGACATTAGCCCGACAACATTTACCTCATGCTGCCTGTGATATTGCAGAATACCTTAGAAGATATGGAACAAAAACCAACATGATCGGATTAGCCAGGGGAGCAGGTAAGGGTATTTCACAAATCAGCAAATCAGAAAAAGACCTGATTGAAGAACATGACCTTGCCGTATTTTCATTGGGAAGCTTTGAAGATTGTATCAAAAAGAAAACCCACCTATTTGAAGATATAGACATTCCCGTAATAGTAGTGGGCAGTCCAGAATTAGTTGCCGAGGAAATAAACGCCAACGCATATGTATCAGGATTCGGAAGAATACCAAGAAGATTGAAACGTGGAGAAAACATAAGGGCACTAAGAAAATTAGCAGGCATTGCCGAGGACATCATTGCAAAACAGAAAGAAGACCTTAATGATGACCCTCTGATAATATCGCCTATCATTGCAAAGATAGCAATAGAAAGAAGTGTTGATGAAATTGCACACGTAAACTCTCCTATGGCATTAGTTAGTCAGTTAGACGGTGTTAGAGTAAAATTACCATATGATGAATATCATGAGGAAATAGCAAATGTCGATGTTGAAGGTTATCGTTTAGGTGACATTGCAGAGATTAAAAAATCCAAAATGTATGATCATATCCTTGTAAAAATACTTCCAGAAACTTCATTATACTAATAACCTCCCAAAAACTTATCCTTTTTTATATGAAAATTATAATTAAATTTAACTTAAAGAATAATATATATTAAGTATCAAGGAAAAATAATATATATTATTATAAAAATATTTTATCCGTAAATATAGGAGTAATATCATGGCACATGAACATGGAGCAAATTTATCTGATGATGAAAAGAAAGCTATAATGGAACAGAACATTAATATTACTCGTAATCTTGCTAACATTAAATATAAAGTAGCTGTTATGAGTGGTAAAGGTGGGGTTGGAAAATCAACCGTGGCTGTGAACTTAGCTCAAGCATTCAATGCAATGGGTTATAAAACAGCAATTTATGACGTGGATATTCATGGTCCTAACGTTCCTAAAATGTTAGGTATTGAAGGAGAATCATTAAGTGTTAAAGGTAACAAACTGGTACCTGTAGAAACTGATGACGGAATGCTGGTAGCTTCCATGGCATTTCTGATTGAAAGCAATGGTTCACCGATTATATGGAGAGGTCCGCAAAAAACCGGTGCAATAAAACAGCTGATTTCAGATGTTGCATGGGGAAATATAGATGTTATGATTTTTGACAACCCTCCTGGAACTGGAGACGAACCTTTAACTGTTTTACAGATGATTCCTGATTTGGATGCAGCTATCATGGTTACAACACCTAGTTCTGTTTCAGAAGAAGATGTTGTTAAATGTGTTGGTATGACCAGAATGTTAAACATTGAAAAGATCGGCCTGGTTGAAAACATGTCATACTTTGAATGTCCACATTGTGATGAAAAAATCAACCTCTTCGGAGACAGTAAAGGTAAAGATTTCGCAGCTGCAATGGATGTAGATTATTTAGGTGACTTACCATTCAGAACACAGGTTTCTGAATCTGCCGACAAATATGAAGTTCCCGTTGTTAAAGCTGAACCGGATTCAAAAGCAGCTGAAGGATTTATGAAAATTGCTAAGGAAATTGAATCCAAATACTTTACTAAAGATGAATAATTAATATTCATCTATCCTTTTTTTAGAATTATTACCGATGATTATTTTTAACATATACTATTTTAATTACCAAAGGTTATATAATATGAAATTAATATAATATAATTATACAAGAAAAAATAGAAAAACAAAATAAAAAAAAAATTATTAAATTAACTAAATCAGGAACAAAAATAGAGAGGTAAAATAATGAAACCAACAGACAAAGACGTAAAAGGAACCACAACAGTAGGTTTCGTTTGTAAAGACGGAGTAGTTATAGCTACCGAAACAAGAGCAACAATGGGCAGTCTTGTAGCAAACAAAGGAGCAGACAAACTATTCCAGCTAGACGACAAAATAGGTGCAACAATAGCAGGAACAGTAAGCCATGCACAATCTCTGATGGACGTAATTAAAGCAGAAATCTCATTATACAAACTAAAAAATGAAAAAGACATGTCCATAGATGCAGTAGCAGTAATGACAAGCAACATATTAAAATCAGGACCATACTACGTACAGACAATCATCGGTGGAGTAGACGAATACGGAGCAAAACTATACTCATTAGATCCAAGCGGAAGTTACATGGAAGACAAATGCACAGCAACCGGATCAGGATCACCATACGCTTTCGGAGTACTCGAAGACAGATACTCTGAAGACCTGGACGTGGAAGAAGGTAAAAAAGTTGCAATCAAAGCAATCACATCCGCAATGGAAAGAGATGTTTACTCTGGAAACAGCTACAGATTAGCTACAATCACAGCAGACGGAATGAAAATATATACTCCAGAAGAAATTAATGAAATAAAAGTTAATATGTAAAAATATTAACTCAATTAAACCTTTTTTTAAAAAAATAAAAAACTTTTATATATAACCTTAAACATAGAAATAAATAGTTATTTTTATAAACTGTTTTAAGATTATTCCGACTTCTTTTAGTCAAGAAAAAATAATATTTATTTACCTAAACATCATTATTACCAACATGCTGTAAATAAAGAATAATTTTAATAAATTTAATTCAAAGAAATAATTTAATATCTTTTTATTGAATTACTACAAACACGAAAACAACATAATAACTGTTATTAGAAAGTTGTTTACTAATTATATAAATTACATTTTACAAATTACGATAACCAAAAAATAATAAAAAAAGTATCTTTCTTTCAAATTAAAAGACAAGAGGGAAAAATATGAACGACATGATTCAGGAAATCAAAGAAAAAATTATTGAAAGCTTACCTGAAAAAGTTAAACTAGCTAAAGTTGAATTTGAAGGACCTGAAATTGTTATTTACACCAAAAATCCTGAAATAATCAAAGACAACGGAAGTTTAATTAGAGATTTAGCAAAAGACATACGAAAAAGAATCATTATCCGATCAGATAAATCAGTATTACTTGAACCAAACGAAACAATTACAAAAATAGAAGAAATTGTACCAGTGGAAGCAGAAATAACTGACATATCATTTGATGAAGTAACCAATGAAGTAATCATAGAATCCAAAAAACCAGGACTAGTAATAGGAAAATATGGAACAACATCCCGTGAGATCGTAAAACAAACAGGATGGGCACCAAAAATATTGCGTACACCACCAGTTTCATCAGAAACCGTCCAAAAAATAAGATTAACCCTTAAAAGAAACAGTAAAGAAAGAACAAAATTTTTACAAGATCTTGGAAAAAGAATACACAGAGAAGCAAGATTTGACAATGACTGGGTAAGACTCACATCACTCGGAGGTTTCAGAGAAGTAGGAAGATCATGCCTATTCCTCCAAACCCCAAACAGTAAAGTCATACTAGACTGTGGAGTAAACGTAGCAGGAGTAGATGAAAAAACAGCATACCCTTACCTAAACGTTCCAGAATTTAATTTAAGCACACTTGATGCAGTAATTGTAACACACGCACACCTCGACCACACAGGATTCGTACCATACCTGTACCACACCAACAAGAGACATGATGACACTACTACAGCAAGACCACATAGACATATCACACAGAGACGACAACCCACTGCCATTCAACATAAAAGACGTAAAAGAAAGTATCAAAAAAACAATAACACTAGACTACGGAGAAGTAACAGACATATCACCAGATATAAGACTCACATTACACAACGCAGGACACATCGTAGGTTCCGCAATGGCACACCTACACATAGGTGACGGAAAACACAACTTCGTATACACAGGCGACTTCAAAAATGAAAAAAGCAGACTGCTCGAACCATCAGTAACAAGATTCCCAAGAATCGAATCAATGGTAATGGAAAGTACATACGGAGGACACGAAGACGTAACTCCAACACGTAACACAGCAGAAAAAGAATTAATAAAAAGCATCTATGGAACCCTGAACAGGGGAGGAAAAGTATTGATTCCAGTATTTGCAGTAGGACGTGCACAGGAAATAATGATTGTACTTGAAGAATACATAAACCATGTAATACTTAAAGACGTACCTGTATACATAGACGGAATGATATGGGAAGCAACAGCAATACACACAGCACACCCAGAATTCCTGAGCAACGACTTAAGAGACCAAATATTCCACATAGGCAAAAATCCATTCACATCAGAAGTATTCAAGAAAGTAACAAGCAACGAACAAAGAAGAAAAATCATTGACAGCAAAGAACCATGTATCATACTCTCAACATCAGGTATGCTGACCGGAGGAAACTCCGTAGAATACTTCAAAATGTTATGTGAAGAAGAAAACAACAGCATAATATTCGTAGGATACCAATCAGAAGGATCACTCGGACGAAGAATACAGAAAGGACACAAGGAAGCACCATTAGATGATGATGGTGTAACAAGATGAGGAATCTAAAGTTCCGCAAGGTGTCAATTACATTCCTGAAGTTGTAATAAAT
>CAZUHM010000037.1:0-12972 GCA_964620575.1 uncultured Methanobacteriaceae archaeon
TTAAGTAGAAAAACTAAAGAAACAGATATTGAAATTGAATTGAATATTGATGGAAACGGAGACAGTCAGATAGATACTGGTTTAAGATTTTTTGACCATATGCTAGAATCATTCAGTAAACACGGATTTTTTGACTTGAATATTAAAGCAGTAGGAGATATTGATGTAGATGATCACCATACTGTTGAAGACACTGCATTATTACTTGGAGAATGTTTTAAAGAAGCTTTAGGTGATAAAAAGGGAATTGACCGTATGGGTTTCAGTATTGTTCCTATGGATGAATCTTTAGCACAAGTTGCTGTTGATATCAGTGGCCGAAACTATACTGTATTTGATGCCAAGTTTAAGTATCAAAAAATAGGAGATATCAATTCCGAGAATGTTAAACATTTCATGGAATCTTTTGCAAATACTAGTTTAATGAACATCAATATAAAAGCAGAAGGAGAAAATGATCATCATATCTGCGAAGCCATATTTAAAGCATTGGCACGTTCATTAAATAAGGCTACGAAAATTACTCATGACCAAATTTTAAGTACAAAGGGCAAATTATAAATTAACCCCTTTTTTACACTCTTTTTATTTATACGTATCAACCAGTGATTGTCTTACCCATACTGAACCATCTTTTGCGTGTGCAGTTCTAAGTACTGTATCATTGGATTTTTCTATTTCTCTTGCTTCATCTGCCAGTTTTGCTGCTGCTGTCATCAGTTCATGTGAAGCAGTTACTATAGGAATGTACATGTCAGGTTCATTTGTCTTGAAACATGCGGTTATGTTCATCTCTGAAACCAGTGCTGCCATATTATATGCTGCTATTGCTTTTCCCATTGCATATGGATTTTTAAAACCTGCATTGAAGACTGCCAGTTCTGCCGTTACCACTATTTCAGGCAATTCTATAGGTTCATTTTCCACAAATTGTCTTATTACTCCGTCAATTGCACTGTGTACCAGCCTCAATGTTCCTGTTATTGATAGAACTTTAAGAACATCTGCATTGAACAGGGCCATTTCTGTAGGATCCAAGAATTCTCTTCTTGCACCAATCATTGCATCTGCTCGTATCAGAATATAGCCCAGTTTTTGTTCTTTCATCTTGTTTATTGCTTTTTCACCCGGTTGGTCTCCCACTACAATAGATGGTATTCCTGATTTGGAAAGATAGTTTCTTATAATTCCTGGTTGTTTTGCATTAGGGTTCGGACTTATAAATATGACTATGTCAGGATTAAAATCATTTATTCTTGGTAATATATCATTTACCTGTTTTTCTTCCATTTTGGCACCAGAACTTATTGTTCTGACATCAATATCTTCACGATCTGCACGTTCATCCAATATTAAGTCTATTATTGGAGATGTTCCTATGTTTCCTATTTTTATTATTCCTATTTTAACTACCATGTTTTCACGTCAATATCTTATTTTTTTATTTGTTTTCCAGTATGGATTGTGTGAAGTTATATGCAAAATCAGGGAAGCATGCTGTGTGTGTATGAATGTAGCTTGCTACTGTGTTGTTTTTCATTAATCCATCGTATTGTCCAGTTATTCCTACTCCTCTTTTCATTTTGAATGCAAAGTCATCATTGTTTGAGCCTGTATAATCCACTTTTGAGTAATGGAATTCATGTCCATGATATTCTGTTCCTTTTTTTAGAATTGGGTTGTCCTGCTGTACTTCTGCTATTGTATAACTTAATCCCTGTACTTTCCTTGTTAGTTCTGATTCGTATGGAAATACATTTACCATCGGCATGGAATCTATTGATTTTGTAAGATACATCAGCCCTCCACATTCTGCGTATATTGGGTTATTATTTTCTGAGAAGTCTTTTATTGATTTTAACATTGATTTGTTGGAGGATAATTCTTTTTTGAACACCTCAGGGTATCCTCCACCTATGTATAATGCATCTACATCAGGTACTTCTTCATCATGTATTGGACTGAAATAAACTATTTCCGCATTGTTTTCTATCAGTGCTTCTATGTTTTCCTGATAGTAGAAGTTGAATGCTTCATCAAATGGTATTCCTATGCGTGTTTTTTCCTGTGTTTTTGTTGTTGACCATATTTCTTCAAAGTCCTGTTTAAGTTCTTCAGAGTTGTCCATTATTTCTGTAAGCATGTCAAGGTCTATGTTGTCTTCTATGAGTTCTCCCCATTTTTCTATCAGTCCTTTTATACGTTCTTCTTCTACAGCCGGTATTAAGCCTAGATGTCTCTGTTCCATTGTGATTGATTTGTCCCGGATGATTCCACCTATTACTGGTGTATTGGCCAGCGTTTCTACTGCTTCTTTCGTTTTCAAGTAGTGTTTTTGGCTTTTTACGTTGTTCAATATTACTCCCTGTATGTTTATGTTTTCATCCAATGCTTTGAATCCGAGTGTCATTGCTGCAGCACTTCTTACCAGACTTCGACTGTTTATTATTAGTATTACTGGTGCATTTAGTGCTTTTGCTATGGATGCTGTTGATCCCACATCTGTTACTGCACTTATGCCTTCATAAAGGCCTCTTACTCCTTCTATTATTCCATAATCAGCGTTTATTTTTTGCATGCCGTGTTTGAATGATTGTCTGATTTGTCCATCAGACATGAAAAATGAGTCCAAGTTTCTTGCATCATATCTTGTTGCACATTTATGATATGATGGGTCAATATAGTCTGGTCCTACTTTAAATGATTGTATTTTATGTTTTTTTGATAATGCTCTCATTATCCCCGTAGAAATTGTGGTTTTACCTACACCACTTCCAGTTCCTGTTAATACTACTCGTTTCATATAATAACCCTATTATTATTAATTTCTTTTTTGTCTTTGTGTCCTTAATTATATAATATATATTTAAATCATATGATATAATTTTTTTAGAAGTTGAAAGAAATGCTATTAAGTTGAGATAATGTTGAACTTTGGTAGTGTTTATTTTTTCATGTATGTGATTAGTTTTGAGATTATTCCTTCTTCTGTTTTAAATTTTGTTCTGATTTTTTGTAACAATAATAAATTAGTTCTACTTATTGTTGGTGTTAGGTACTTCTTATATTCTTAGGTGTTAGCTTATAAAAGAAGATTAAACCCATGATGTCCATGAGTAAAATCTTAAAGATAAAGTGAATGCTAAGAATAATATTATGATTGCATATGTGAAAAATCCTGAACTGGACTTTAAATTTAAGGGAATTACCTTATCCACATAATCAATAAACAAGAACATTAACTCAAATAATAGACAAATAAATGCAAGTACTAAGAACCTTGTATGGTAATTTTGAAAATAATTTCCTAAACCAAATAGAACACAACACCACATATTAAACATACTGGCTAAACCTACAATGTTAATTGGATAACCTTCACCAGTAAAAGCTACTGATTTGACAACACCGTTAGGCAATATTTGTTTCTTATTATGAGTAAAAACATTCGAACGTAATTCCATAATTGAAAGAGGAATGAATACCATAAGTAACATTGCAAAAATTGTTTGAATATATTCAATTCTATTAAATACAAAGTAAAGAATGACAAATATAGCTAATAATGGCATAAATACAATAATATTTTGAATTATAGGTCCATATTTATGATTTAAAGCATCCCAATCTTCAAATGGATGTTTATTTTCATCATAAAAGGGTTCATCACAAAATTTATTAAATCGTATTAATAATAATCTTAGTAATGTACAAGACCATATAACAGATAACACAATACCAACAAATATCGCGATTCCAATTATATGAATGGTCAAATCCATGTAATAACCTCCTAATTTGGATGAAAATAAATAAAAGATTTTTATAAATACTTTCAATAGTATTTTTTTGATAAAAAAAAAGTTATTATATCAAAATAACAACATATACACTTTTGTATTAAAAGTATATAAAATTTTTGAAAAACACACAAAATGACTCTTTAAAAAATTATGGTGTATTAGTTCTTTAGTAATACTTTCTTCTTTTTGGCTTTCTTTCCATTTTTGTTCATTTAACCATATTCTTGACATCATACCTTCAATTATTCTATATTTATGTTAATGATTTTTATTCATAGTTTTGAAGAATATCTTTTCGAGTGAACTTGTTGTATGTGGAATATTAAAATCTTTTTTCCAAGTGTGAAAAGTCAAGAATTAATCATATAATCTGTCTTAATAAATCTTTTTATTTATCCGTTATATCGCCTAATTTATTCATTATTAAACCACTAAAAACAGAATGAATAATAAAAGACATTACTAACAATTTCTAGGAACATTTCAAATAATTATAAAAAAGAGAAAAAATAACTCAACTTAATAGCATTGAGGTGAAAGTTTTAGAAGAAAATATATAGTCCTAAAGGTAAATATAACAATGTTAAAAGTAGAATAAAAATATCATTAAATGCATATATTTATATAATCTATTCGATGAGGAGAAAAATATGGTTAATGAAAGGATAGTTGCATTATCAAATCAGCTGCGAGAAGAAGGTGTGGCAGTAAGTGTAAGAAGCACCAAAACAGCATGCGATGTCTGGAACATAATGAAAGACTCCACAAAAATGGAAGATATGCAAAATGCTTTAAAAAGTGTGTACATCAAAGACAATCATGATGAACAGAAATTCAACGAAATATTCGAAGAACTCTTCACAGAAGAAGCAAACACCTTCGAACATGAAACAAACCAGCCATATGATGATTCAAACGATGATCCCGTAATAGAAAGAGAAGACATAATGGGACTGCCAAACTCCATGGAAAGTGACATATCAATAGAACAGATGATTCCACCAGAATTCAACCAGGATATGCTACATCAAAACAAAATCCATGAAAAAGACCTTTTAAAAAGTGACATAAACAATCTCAACACCTTTGATGAAAGAATAGTTGATATATGCAGAAAATTAGGTAAAAAAATTGCAAACAGCAGAGCAAGAAGAAAAAGAAGACAGCAATCCACACGCATTGATATGCCAAGAACCATTCGCATGAACCTGAAAAATGGTGGAAAACTCATTAACCTACATTATTCCAAACCGAAAATTAACAAGACCCGACACATCTTCCTGAGTGATGTCAGTGGTTCCTGTGACTGGATAAGCAACTGGTTTTTCTCAATAATATATGGATGTCAAAGATCATTCGACAGAATATCCTGCTATGAATTTGACAACAAGGTTATTGAAACAACAGACGCACTGAATACTGAATCATACCAGTTATCCTATGAAAAAATAACATTACAAAAGATTCAAAGAGGTATGATACATGGACAGTCCGACATGACAGAATCATTTAAGGATTTTCTTAAACAGGCAAACCTTAATCACAGAACAACTGTAATACTGCTAAGTGACTGCAGAGACTGGAAAGGAAAAAGAGAGGATGGAATTCTGGAAAGTGCAAGTATTCTACGAGAAATTGTTAATAAAAGTTCAAAAGTACTGATATTTAACCCGGAACCGATGGTTAAATGGAGTACTCCTACAAGTTGCGTGCATGATTACCAAAAGGCCGGAGCACAAGTATATGAGATAAAGAACTTGGAAAATCTGGCAAATATGATTACAAAATTATAGGGGAGAAAAGATGAAATACTTTATTAGATATGGTGAAATAGGAGTAAAAAGTCCGAAGATTAGAAGAAAATTTGAAAACAAGTTAATATCCAATATTCAAACAGAACTTGAATGCAATTTTGAAAATGATCAGGGAAGAATAACCATAATAACTGATGAAAGTGAGGATAAGGTAAAGGATGTTCTTTCAAGAGTATTCGGTATCGTTTCTTACAGTCCAGTCAGAGAAACAGTTACTGACAGAAAGAAAATTGCAGATCTGATTAATGAAATCTTACCGGATATTGTTGATTCGGGAAAGTTCAATCCTGAAAGTGATACATTTGCCGTTCGTTGCAGACGTGTTGGAAAGCATGACTTTACCAGCCAGGAAATGGCAGCTTATGCCGGTGGAGTAGTTATAAATGCTACCGATGCAAAGGTAAATTTATCCGAACCTGATTTTACATTATATGTTGAAGTTCGTAATGACAAAACATATGTTTACTATGAGAAAATCAGAGGATTGGGTGGTCTTCCTGTGGGTAGTCAGGGAAGAGTTGTCTGTCTGATATCCAGTGGTATTGATTCTCCTGTAGCTGCTTACCAAATGCTTAAAAGAGGCTGTTCAATAACGTTACTGCACTGTGATAATTATCCTTTTACAGAGGGCTCTGTTGAGAAAGTTCTTAAAAATGCCGAAAATCTCAGAAGATATTCTCTTGGTGAAGAAGTCAGAGTTTATTCTCTTAAGTTTGGCAAATATTTGGAACATGTGCAGAAAGATGCTCCTCCACGTATGACTTGTGTTCTCTGTAAGAGTGGAATGTACCAGTCTGCTGCAATTTTAGCCAGGAAAGAGAAGGCCAATGCAATTGTTGACGGTAGCAGTATTGGACAGGTTGCTTCCCAGACATTGAATAATCTGGAAGCTACAAGATATCACTGTAGAATGCCTATTTTCAGTCCATTAATCTGTTCTGATAAGATTGAAATTAAGGAGATTGCCAAGAAGATTGGTACTTATGAAGTTTCAATCATCCCTGATGGTGGCTGTAGTGCGGTTCCAAAGTATCCTGAAACCCATGCTGATTTAGAGTTGTTTAAAAAGATTGTTAAAGATATCAACCAGGAGAAATGTCTGGAGAATATTTCCTCAACTCTTTCAAGAATAGATGTTTAATTCTATTCAATTTTTTCTTTGGTGGTTTATATATGAATGAAAAGGAAGTTTTAGTCGGTAATATCAGCAAGGTACATACTACACCAATGGGTGTTGAAAGAATTACTAAGAACTTGAAACTGGATGATGAAGATGCTGTATCATACTGTATTGACATTATTTTAAATGAGGAAAGTGTTGTTTCCAAAAAGGGTAAAAATTATTATGTTAAAATGAATGATACTGTAATTACTGTTAATTCCAGTAGTTTTACTATTATTACAGCTCACCTTAAAAAAGAATGAAATTTGGGAGGTTATATGTTTTCTCTTAAATATTGTCCTAACCTTCTTGACAATGCCAGTATTGTATATATTGGCGGTAATCCTGGTGCTTTTGGAAGTACGGATCCGTCGGCCACGTAAAGGTTTTCTATTTCTGTTTCCAGATTTTTGTCAACAATGTCTCCTATTCTTGCAGATGCGATAAGATGTGCTCCCCTCACATGTGTTGAGGATATACTTTCTATGTCTGCTCCTGCCTGTACCAGTATGCTTCCAGCTATTGCTGCTCCTCTTGCAAGCAGTGCTGCATCTTCAAAGTCTATTCCCTTAACCACTTCATTTAAGTATACGTGTCCTTTAAGATTATCAGGTATTTTTATCATCAGACTTATTATGTCATCTACTGTTGCATCAGGATGTGTTTCCTGAATTTTTGGTAGGAGATATTGGCTTGTATGGGAGGATATTACTATGTGGGGTAGTTTAATGTATTTGTTCATCTGGATTTCATTATCCTGTTTTGCATCTTTAAGATATCCTCCAATAGTAATGAATGGATCAACAGATAATGTTTCCCCTGCTTTTATACCGGCCGTTCTTAGTAGTTTAGGAGTTATTATTCCTCCTGCAGCCAAGACCACCACATCTGCAGCATAACTGTTAGCTTTATCTGTTTTAACTCCCTTGATTTTATTATCTTCCATTATTAAACCAGTGACAGCTTCATCTGTTATTAATTTTGCCCCATTTTCCTGTGCTATTTCCAAATCAGATAAACTACTCCATTTTGCTCCGTGTGGACATCCCCATGCACATTTTCCACATTGTTTGCATTTTTCAGGATTTATAGCCTTTGGCATGTCCTGCATATTTAATCCCAATTGTTTTGAAGCATCTTTCAGCAGGTTGTCTATTCTTCCTGCATGACTTTCAGGCATTGTCTGTATTCCAATTTCATCTTTTAGCTGTTCCAGTTGTGGTGTAATATCTATATCATATTCTTTGAGTTCTTCTACCAATGATGGTACAAAATTTCCTGCTATAACTAATGATGAGCCTCCGACCAGGTCTGTTTTTATAATTTCCATCTCGTTTTTGTCCCATACATCATAGTATTTGTATGCTTCAGCTGGACTGGTTAATGGTCCTTTTTCTATTATTGTTATGTTTACATCAGAATTCTCAGATAATTCTTTTGCAACGCTTAATCCACCAGTTCCTGCTCCTACAATTATTACTTCCTTCATTTTTATCACCATATTTCATCATCATCGTTCTGTTTTCTTCTTTTTGCCTTATGAATAGATGTTAATGATAACAAGTCCTTTTTATTGTTTCTGTTTGGTTCTGCATAGTCTTCAGGATATATTTCTTCATCTTCTTCGAAGTAGTATCCTTCAGCATCTTTCTGGTCAGTTTTCTTATGTATTAGGTTTGCTGCCCATATTCCAATAAATGATGTTATTCCACAGATTATTATTGATACCATTACTGGAATTATCCATCCCATAAAGAGGTTGAATGCTATTTCCGTTGAAGTTACTGTTACTGGAATTTCAATGTTGGGCATATAATTTATCAGGTATAATCCTGCAGGATAACTTATTATGTAACTTAATGTGGAATATAATATTCCAGTGAATATTGCATCCTTCTTTTTCCCCGTCAGGATTGGTGTGACAATCCCTATTGTAACCAGTAAGATAAGGTAACCTATACCTATTCTTGTCAATATTAATGCCAATACTGCAATAATTACTATGCTGAATTTTTTTAAAACACTTGCCAATGCCATCATATCCACCTATTGAATGTAAACTATAATATGAAATATAACAATGAAAACATAATTATAATAATATATATAATAAATTAATTAAATACTTTAGTTTACATAGTTAATAATAACCATTGTTTAAGAAGTGATTGTAATTAAATTTAAAAGCATAGAAAATCCCAGTAATGAAGAGGCATTTGAGGTTATTCAGGAAGGATTTGACAAAAAATCAATGTTAATCATATTATCCAAGTGTCATGTAGAATATGAAGGTCGTGCTCGCAGTATACTTGAACCTGGTGATAGGTTAATATTAATTAAGAAGGATGGAACCTTTGCAATACACCAGGAATTAAACTTAGACCCCGTTAATTGGCAAGCTCCAGGATGTAAAAATAAGGTCTCATTAGAAGATGAGGGCATTGTATTAACCAGTAAAAAGATGAAACCAACAGAGGAGATTAAGGTTTTCCTTGATGAAATCTATAATGTCACTTACTATAATTGTCTGGATACAAAAGACTTGGAGATTAGAGGTTATGAAAAGCACATGGTTGATCTTGCATGGGAAAAACCAGATATTATTGAGAAGGGATTCAGACCAACCAGGCGTGAGTATCAGACCGAAAATGGATTTATTGATTTAATGGGAACTGATTCTGAGGAAAGATTAATGATTCTTGAATTTAAAAGTAGAAAAGCAGGTATGAATGCCGTTAAACAGTTAAAACGATATGTTGATTGTTTTGTTGATAATAAAGAGTTTGTTCGTGGAATAATTGTAGCACCAGACATAACTGTTAATGCTTTAGAAGAATTAGAATCATTACAAATGGAATTTATACAAATGGATGCTCCACTAACATTAATGAAGGAAGATGTGTCAACACTGGATTCCTTCTTTTAGTAAAAAAAGAGTAATGTATTAATTACATTAAAAATTCATAATCATCCCCATTAATACTTAAAAGAATTGCATCAACGATACAGGCAGTATTCCATCCGACAACCTTTGTTGCAACATCCTGCAATTCTTCAGGAATTTCTTCTGCACCATAAGGCCTTATAATAATTATTGCCTTATTGAATGATTGAGCATATTTAATATGTTCATTTACAACTTTTTTATTTTCTTCCCATAATCCTGACAAGACTATTAATGCATCACAGTCAGCAATGGCTGTTGCAAATCCCGTCTCGGACATGTCTGTTATATCTTCCCAGACAAATGCCTCCGTGGCGGATTCCAGTCTTGACATGAATGTATTATAATCATCACTTTCTTTTGGATATGATATGAATAATTTCCACGTATTCGTATTTTCTTCAGGAAATAAGTCCAACATGCTACTTTTCCTCCCTATCATATTAGTGCGTGTCTTTCAATTTCTACTTCATCACCTGTTGCCTCATCATATACTGTGAAACAGTCTTCTGGGCAGATACTAGCTGATGTTTCAATTTCATATATTGTTTTAACAAGTCCTTCAACCGTATTGTCTTCCAAGAATCCTCCTTCCATGTTTACCAACTTATCATCATCCAAGAAAAGTACTGTTGAAGCCTTTGTACATGCCCCACATCCTCGACAATTTGTTCTATCTATTTCTACTTCATACATTAAATCACCTAATCTATTATATATCTTGAAACATAATTATAATTAATTATACTGTGAGGTAAAATGATGGAAGAATTCAAGTTAGCCTGTTGTCAGATGAATGTGGTTGATGACAAAGAAAAAAACATAGAACATGCAATAGAATTGGTTAGGAAAGCCAGCAGTAATGGTGCCAAGCTAATCACATTGCCTGAAATGTTTAACACACCCTATGATAATGCAAAGTTTGTAGAAAATGCCGAGAAAGAAGAGGACAGTCCTACATTAGCTGCCATGTGTCATGTTGCAGAAGATGAAAAGGTTTATTTGCAGGCAGGATCCATTGCCGAGTATGATGAGGGTAAAATATACAATACGGCCTATCTTATTGATGATAAAGGGAAAATAATTGCTAAACACCGCAAGATGCACATGTTTGACATTGACACAGATAACATGAAATTTACCGAATCGGATACTTTAAGTCCGGGAAATACTGTAACTACTGTTAATACGCCTTTTGCTACCATTTCCTTAGCTATCTGTTATGATATCAGGTTTAGTGAATTATGGACATTGATGAATAAGAATGATAGTGATATTATACTGCTACCAGGAGCATTTAATAGGACGACAGGTCCACTTCATTGGGAAACGTTGATACGGGCAAGAGCAATAGACAACCAGGCTTTTGTTGTTGCAACTTCCCCAAGTCAGGTTGAAAACCCTTATTATGTTGCATGGGGCCATTCCATGATTGTTGATGCATGGGGAAAAGTATTGGCTAATGCCTGTGAAAAAGAGGAAATACTCTATGCAGATATCAGTCCTGAATCAGTACGGTCTGTTCGTGAACAGATTCCCATTTTAAAAAATAAGAGAGTAGATGTTTACGAAACAATCTACAAAAAATAGTTATAAATGATTATTTTTTTGCTTTTTTCTTTTTAGGTTTAGGATCAATTTTCTTAAGTGCCTTATTTGCTACTTTTTTAAAGTCTTTATCACCAGTAGCAGCACGTCTTGCTTTTTTAATTGGATCTATTGCTTTTTTATCACCAATATCTCCTAATGCTTTTGTTGCTGATGTTCTTACTCCCCAATCATCATCGGTTAATAATTCAATGATAGGGTCTACTGCACTTTTCACTTCCATTTCACCCAGAGCCTTTGCTGCAAATTTTCTTATTGCGAAGTCATCTGAGTTTAATGCTTCAATAAGTTCTGTGGCTACTGTATCGTCACCAATATCTTTCAATGCTAAAATAACATATTTCTGAACTCGTGTGTCATCAGAGTTTAATGCTGATATTAATGGTTTAATTGAATCGGTTCCTATTTCTGCTAATGATTTTGCTGCTTGAAATCTTACATGAGGATTTTCATCAGTAAAAGTATCAATCAATAATGGTATTCCTTCATCCGGAAATTCTACTATTTCTTTACATGCTTCTAATCGAACTTCGTAGTCGTCACTGGAAATATTTTGTTGTATTGTATCTATATCACTCATAAACAATAATCCCCTTATATTATATTTTAAAAGGTTTCTTAGTATAATATTATTATTTATTAGTTAATAATATTAATTGTTTATTGATTGCTTAAATTATGGTTTTAAAGCAAAGTACTACTGATAAAGGAATATATTTATTGCTTGTGTTATAGCAATGGTTTCTTTACATAATACTATTTTCCATCATATGATTCAAAAAATAGTTGAAGAGCTCTTGGAATTATATTGATATATTTTTACTTGTACTCTTACATTTACTTAAAGCAATATTAAACAACTAAAAAATAATTATTTTTTAAAATAAGAGTTATATAACAATTATATTCAAATTTAACTATACAATTATCCTTTGACTCGAAAATCTTCATGTAGAAACTCTGATAGGATCATGAGTAGAAGTAGAAAAGTATTTCCACCAAACAAATTATCAGGTGAGGATAATGAACAGACATTTATTGAACAATTGAAGATAACATCAATACCAGTATCACAATAGAGAATACAATCTACACAAACAGCACCCATTAAACCCTAATCAAAAATGATACATTGAACCGGTTAAAACGGAAACACGAGTAAATAAATTATTAGAAAAAATAGCACAGAAATAAAAAAAAAATAGCAATAGAATAAATAGAATTATTTATTCCATTTTGTATAAAATTGTTTTATTTTGTTTGAAGAATTTTTGAGTATTTATTCAGTTTTTGACTTTGAATGTTGTGGTGGTTTCATAGCTGTTATAGTAAGCATTTCCAGCATATCCTAAAGTTACATTGTTTGTTCCCAGAATATTTGCTGCTGTTGTGAACACAAAAGCTCCGATACTATCAGTTTTTGCTTTATACAATTTACTGTTAATATGTATTAGTACATTAATGTTTTTGAGAGCTTTTCCTGTTATGTCAATTACTTTACCATTGATTGTTACATTTTCACCACAAACAGTATCCTCAATTGGTTCGTATGTTATGGTAATGTTCTGTTTGTCCACATTGAATGTTGTATTACATGAATAAGCGTTGTAGAAACTGTTTCCATTATACGCCAAAGTAACA
>CAZUHM010000037.1:13072-16918 GCA_964620575.1 uncultured Methanobacteriaceae archaeon
TATTACTAAGCGGCCTACCATTAACATCAACAATTTTACCACAAATAGTTACATTGTCTTTGTATTGAGTATCTGTAATAGCATCATAAGTAATTATAATATCCTGTTTATCAACATTAAATGATGTATTACATGAATAAGCGTTGTAGAAACTGTTTCCATTATACGCCAAAGTAACATTATTCACTCCCACCAAATTAGCAGCAGTTGTAAATCTGAAAACACCACTACTATCAGTCTTAGACTTATACAACTTACTATTAATTGTTATAAGTGCATTAATATTACTAAGCGGCCTACCATTAACATCAACAATTTTACCACAAATAGTTACATTACCCCTATACTGAGTATCCAAAATAGGATCATAAGTAATGATAATGTCCTGTTTTTCTACGTTGAATGTTGTGTTGTATGTGTAGCTGTTGTAGATGTCATTACCCTTGTATGTTATTGTTACGTTGTTTGTTCCTATTGTGTTGGCAGTTATGCTTAGTTTAAATGTTCCGGTAATATCAGTTACTGCGTTATATTGTTTGTTATTGAGTAATATGTTTATTTCATTGTCTGCTATTGTTTGTTCATCTGTTTTCATGAGTTTTCCCGTGATTGTTAAAGTGTTCTTGTATTGTGTGTCCTCTATTTTGTCAGCTGTAATTATTGTGTCTTTTTTATTTACGGTAATTGTTGAGGTGTTTGTTGCATTATTATATGTCATCTCGTCTAATGGGATGTACTTTAGTGTGAGATTATGTGTTCCCACTGTAAGATTTTCAAATGTGTAGGATATATTGTTACCTGTTAGGTTATATGTGTTTTCTAGTTTTTTGTCGATGTATATTTCTATTGTTCCTTCATTGACCGGGTTATTGTCTTCATCAATAACGTTAATGTTTATGCTTTCGCTTTCATCTGCATAGATGTTGATATCGTCCAGTGGAATTGTCACGTTTTTAATGTTTGCAGGATAATTATCGTAGACAATGTTTCCACTGGTATAGGTTACTGCTTCATCTGCCACTCCCTGTGAGGATATCAGGTAATTATTGTAGGCTGTGTTGTTTGTTGATATCAGATTAATAGCAGGTATGCTCTTTGTTTCCGGTGAATAGACTGTGATATTGTTGTATCTTATGGTATTGTTTACCCCGTATTCTGCTTTAAGTGTTGTGATTGTTATGCCTGTCGGAGAATCAGGTATGGCGTCAGGGTTAAAAATGTAACCTTTCATATTGAATGATATGTTAATTTTGTTGTATTCGTATAGGTTGTTTGCCGTCTGACTTGTTCCAATTCCGGTACCATAATTTACAAGAGCTGACAGATTATTATGGGATACAGTGTTGTTTTGTGCAATGAAAAACTCTACAAGATAAGTGGTCATAGACTCAGAGTATACAGTATTGTTGGAAATAGTATTATCAGTACAGTAAATCATTGTCCTTGCTTCTCTACCTGCACTATAAATTCCATAAGTAAAATTATTGGCCTGCAGATTAATTGTGTTATTGTTAATTAAACCATAGCTAACAACTTCTATCTGTATACCATCAGCATATTCTCCACTGATTGTAGTAATATTATTGCTTTCTAATATGAAATCTTCAGCAAAACACACACTGAGACTGTACATATAATACTCTCCACAGGTCGTAATAACATTGTTGCTTATCCTGCAGCCAGTGGATCTTTCATTATTATTTTTTCCCCTTACATAAACACCATATATTGTACCATAAAACTGTGAATTATCATTATTGACAGTTGAAATATAGTTGGAGTCAATAATTATGTTGTTTGAATTTTGAGCATTGATGGATGTGGTGATAACAACACCTGTATCATGATTCAAACTGTCCTCCGGACCACAGGTATAAATAGTATTATTTCTTATAAGAATATCCGAGCTATCCCATATATCCAGAGTATGTGTTAAAATTCCATCATCATAATTCGTGCAGGAGAATATATTATTCTCAATAGTAACATGTGAAACCTCTTCCACATAAATAATATACTCATCACAATCTGTATTGTTAATGTTTAATCCGGTAATATTAATGTTATCAGCACTAACATATATTAAACAATTCTCTAAATATGCATCATGACCAGTAATATTAATGGGAACAGTTATCATCATGAAACGATCAGAGAATGCGCCTTCAAAAACTAAAACATCACCCTCTGAAACAACATCACTTTTTATATTATCCTCACTATCAAAATAATCATCCCATAATTCATCAGTTAAAGTATGAACCGAATGATTTGACGATTGAACATCCTCATCCAATATATTCACATCTTTTTTAGTGTTTATCTCATTCTTACTATTATCATCCCCCATAATCATATTAGCATTTGATATTTGAGTAGATGTTGATTCTACTGAATATTCCTGTAAAATACTTACACTTGAATCATTAGTATCAGCTGCAGATACAAAACCACAACCAACAACCAGGAACAACAATAAAAACAACAAAAATTTAATTTTCATAAAAAAAAAGCACCCCCATAATTAGATAAAAATTTTCATAAAAAAAAATATTTTCTGGAAAAAAAAATAATCTTATCATATCGGAAATTAATAAATCAACTTTTATGATTTTCAAATAAGTAGATGATATTTAAAATAATAATATAAATTAAATCAGAAATTATCCTATTTTCATTTTTTTTATTAAGATAAGACCATTATTTTTCCAAAAAAATAGATAGGATGAAATCCCATCCTATCACTATTATTTAAATGTTTAATAATATTTGTCTTCTAAAATGTTTAACATTTATTCTGCTTTTGCAATAACATTAAATGTAGTACTTGTTTCATAACTGTTATAGTATGCGTTTCCACCATAACTTATTGTAACATTGTTAGTACCTGCAGTAGTAGCAGTAGTTGTAAGTGTGTATGCACCTGTACTGTCAGTTTTTGCTTTGTACAACTTACCGTTAATGTGTATGAGTACATTAATATTGTTGAGTGACTTACCGGTAACATCAGCAACATTACCAGAAATTGTTACATCATCACCACAAACAGTATCCACTATTGAATCATACAATATTGTTATGTTCTGTTTATCAACGTTGAATGTTGTACTAGTTTCATAACTGTTGTAATTAGCATTTCCACCATAACCAATTGTTACATTATTAGTACCAATATTTGTTGCAGCTACTGTTAATGTGAAAGCACCTGTACTATCAGTTTTTGCCTTGTACAGTTTACCGTTAATGGTTATTAATGCATTGATATTATATAATGCTTTTCCATTGACATCAGTAACTTTACCTGTAATAATTACATTGTCTTTATATTGAGTATCTGCAATAGCATCATAAGATATGACAATATCCTGTTTACCAACATTAAATGTAGTACTTGTTTCATAACCATTATAGTTTGCGTTTCCACCATAACTTAAGGTAACATTGTTGAGACCAACAGTTGAAGCAGCTAATGTAAATGTAAATGCTCCTGTTTTATCGGTTTTTGCCTTGTACACTTTACCGTTAATTGTTATGATTGCATTAATGTTGTACAATGCTTTTCCATTGACATCAGTTACCTTACCTGTAATTGTTACATTGTCTTTGTATTGGATGTCCTGTATTGTATCATAGGTTATGATTATGTCCTGTTTTTCAACATTGAATGTTGTGGTAGCATCTGATGCCTGATACTTATCATTACCAGCATAGCTGGCAGTAACCGTTTTTTCACCAAGTTCTTTGAATGTTGTTGTGTATTCGAATACTCCACCCTTGGTTGTAACGTTAACTTCGCTTTCACCAATAGTTAATGTTACTTCCTGGTTGAATAATCCAATACTATCC